>JBDRZP010000047.1 GCA_039804025.1 candidate division WOR-3 bacterium | reverse complement strand
ATTATGGGTATTTTGAGAAAGGTATGCAGAGGCTTGAAATAAACTTATCTGGAATTAATAAGAACACCTATTTTATAAAGGTTAAGATGGGAAAATATACAGAAACTATAAAGGTTTTAAATGTTGAATAAAAGATAATAGAAAATTTTATGTAAGAGTTTGTTTTTCATTAAAAATAGCAACTTTTATAGTCCAAAATTTTTAATTATTTTGGCAAGTTCAGGATTTTCTTTGAATATTCCTTTAAGGCTGAAGTGCTCTTCTCCTATCCCATATTGCAAATCCTATTGTAATAGTTACAATCCCTGCAAAAGCAGCAACAATCCCAATAAAAATATGAATATATCTATCTTCAAGTGTAAAGGGAACTTTTTTTGAGCAAAGAGTTTGTTGTTTAAAAAACTAAAACAAAAATTAAAATTATTTTTTTCATATCTCAGTTATACAGGTATTTACAGGGGGTTCTAATTAAATTTCAAGAGTCAGATTAAGCCTATTCTCCTAAGATTTTTACAACAACTCTTTTTCTTCTCTGCCCATCAAATTCAGCATAGAAAATTCTCTGCCAGGGACCTAAATCAAGTTTTCCATCTGTAACAGGAACTATAACCTGGTGATGCATCAAGAGAGATTTTAAATGAGCATCAGCATTATCTTCACCTGTTAAGTGATGCTTATAATCTTTTTTATAGGGAGCCAGTTTCTCAAGCCAATTTATTATATCCTCCATTATCCCTGATTCATAATCATTAACAAATACAGAGGCAGTAACATGCATTGCTGATATAAGGCAAAATCCCTCTTTAATTTTACTTTTCTTCACAATTTCCTCTATTTTATCAGTAATATGAACGAGTTCTTTTTTCTTCTTTGTATTAAACCATATATACTCTGTATAGGATTTCATCAATTGAAATTATATTTTTAAATTTGATTTTAAAACAAATTTTTTTTATAATTTTTTAAAAGGAGAGTTAAAATGGGTTTAATAAAGTTTTTAATAATTTTTCATACTATAACTGTAGATGGAAATATAACAGACTGGATAGGAACTCCTCCGTTAGAAATTCATGATTATACATTTTCTAATGGTGAATTTATTTATAAGGGAGATTTAAATGATTATAGAACAGACCTTGGAAATACTTTATATCTTGATTTAACAGAATTTAGATTAACATGTGATAATAACTGGATGTATTTTTTAATAAAATTTCAGGATATTGGACCATCAGATAAGGATTTAATACATGTTGAAATTTCTCTTGGAAATCCCGCTGATCCAACATCCTATAACTGGATAGGAGATGATGCTCAACTTGGTCTTTCAAACAGGGCACTCGCAGATAGAATAATAGCTTTTCATTCCACCTCGGAAGGTAATTTTGATATTGAACTATGGGATGGTGGTATATGGTATTCACCACCTACTTCAGGATATCTTGCTGTTATTAGTGATGTTAATGATTGTATTGAGGCAAGAATTTCTTTAAATGATATTGCAGATGGTTCATTATATTTACCTTCTGCTATTAGAATAACTCTTGTTACTTTTAAAAATGTTACAGGATGGAATAATGATATTGATGCCACAGAGGATATAGGTGGTTCTTCAATAAATGATGCAATTGATGTTATGGGTGGAATAAAAGGTATAAGTGAAAATGCCTGGTTTAGAGATTTAAATGATAATAAGGTAAATAAATTCTTTGATATACTCATAAATAAAATTGGTAATGCAATAGAGTTTACAAGGAAAATTGATGGAGACTTTTCAGATTGGATAGGTTCTTTACCTTCAAATATTCATGAAACAGTTATTTCAAAAAATGAGTGGATTTATAGAGGTGATACAAATGATATGAGGCAAAATCCTGCAGGTGAGGATAGATATTATGACTTAACTGAATTAAGATTAACTTGTGATTCTGTAAATCTTTATATACTTGCAAAATTTTATAAAATGATTTTTGAAGAAACTCAAATTGCTATTTCTCTTGATATTGATTCCAATTCATATGATGATAAATTAATTCAAAATGGAGATGATACAGGGACACTTTTAGGATCCAATGTTCAATATTCAGAAAGAGAAATTCTTTTAACTGCTGATTCAGTAAACCATGCTGAAATCTTTCTTTTTGCTGATGATGGCTTTTTGTGGTATACACCTATATCACCTTATAAAATTTTAATAGACCCTTCTAAAAAAACTCTTGAGGCAAGAATTCAGCTTGTTGATTTAAATTTAAATCCACAAAGCAGAATGATTATTTCAGCAGCCACTTATGATGCAAATGTTCAAGGTATTGGAAATTCACCAAACGGATCCGATGACCCAAATACTCCGATTGAGGAAGGTGATATGAGTATAGATTATAATGTTTGTGATGCTATTGATGTAGTTGGGGGTAATGTAGGACAAAGGCAGAGTTCATGGGATAGGGATTTATCTGATGGAGATATAGATTTTTATTATGTTATCAGAATACAAAATATAATTCAAACTTTGGGGACAGAAGAAGAATTTTTATATGTTGAGAATTTAAAAGATGGAATTTTGATAAAATACAGTTTATCTTATGATTCAGAGATTAAAATACTTAGAAAAGACGGAAATTCAGATTTTAAAGAAATTTTCAGAACCAATATTAAAAGGGGAAGTTATTTTGATAGAAATGTAGTAAAAGGAGCTGAATATACTTATATATTAAAATCAGGTGAAAAGATTTTGGGGCCAGTGAAAATTAAATATGAAGGGAGGGTTGATAATGTAAAGATTTATAATTTTGATTCTTTGTATTTAAACTCATTGATAGAATTGAAAGTGATAGATTTAAGTGGAAGGGAAAAATTATTGAAAGGAAAGGGTCTTGTAAGATTTCCAAATTTTAAAAAGGGTGTTTATTTTATAAAATTAGATAATAGGACTTATAAAATTTTAAAAATAAAATGAAAAGATTTTTTCCTTTTATTTTCATAATTCCCTTTTTAATTATTTTTATTCTTTTTCTTTTTTTACCTCTTTTTTTTTCTCTTTACATAAGTTTTTGTAAAATAGAAAATTATTATAACATTTTTGAATCTTTAAAATTTGTTGGACTAAACAATTTTTTAAAACTTTTAAAAGACCCTGAAATTATATGGTCAATTATTGCAAGTTTTATTTATGGAATTTTATATGTTCCACTTTTAGTTATTATTTCATTATTTCTTGCAAATCTTTTAAATAATCCTTTACTTAAACTTAAAAGATTTTTTAGAACAATTTACTTTTTCCCTTTTTTGCTTGATACCTTTGTTGTTGGTATTGTTTTAACTTTGATTTTTGCTTTCCCCTATGGTTTTATTTATAAAATTCTTTCCTATTTAAAACTTTCTAATTTTTTTAAAAGGGGATTTTTACAAGACCCTTATCTTGTTTTTTTGACTGTTTCAATTTCAATGGCTATAAAAAATTCAGGTTTTGGAATGCTTTTATTCCTTGCAGGAATGCAGTCAATACCAGAATCTATATATGAGGCTGCAAGAATTGATGGAGCAAATTCCATTCAAATTTTTAAAAAAATTACCTTTCCCCTTATTAAGCCAATTGTTTATTTTGTGGCTTTTTTTGGATTTATAGGAGCTTTTTCTGCCTTTTCTGAGTTTTATTCAATGACAGGAGGTGGTCCACAGATTAATATTTTAAATTACACTTTAAGTGAGACAAGTGTTTCAGGATTAGTTCTTTATAGATTTGCTTCTCAACTCAAGCTACCTGAAGCAGCCAGTTTTTCTTTTGTTCTTTTTATCCTCTTTTTAATTATATATTTTTCAACAAAAAAATATAGGGAAGTATGAGAAGATATATATTACTTTTTCTTTTTTCAATTCTTTATATTTTCCCCTTTTATTATATGATTCTTGTTGCATTAAGACCTGAGGTTCTTTCATTTTCTATGAACATTTTACCTAAGAATTTAACCTTGGAAAATTTTGAAAGGATTTTCAAGTATCATTCTTTCGGGAGATATTTTTTAAACAGTTTAATTGTCTCTTTTTCAGGAGCCTTTTTTTCAACTCTCTTTGCCTTTTTATGTGCATATGCTTTTGCCAAGGAGGATTTTCCGTTAAAGAATTTCCTTTATAACATATTTGTTTCCACTCTTTTAGTTCCAGGTATTCTTTTTATGATTCCTCAATTTTTAATTGTTGTTTATTTAGGATGGCTAAATACCTTCTGGGGGCTCGTTGTTCCCCATCTTGCCAATGTTTTTGGTTTTATCTTTTTAACTGAATACATAAAAAAAATTCCCGATGATTTAATACATTCTGCTTTGATTGATGGTGCTTCAAAATTTTTGATTATTTTTAAAATTATTTTTCCACTTTCTTTACCTATGCTATTGACAATTTTCTTATTATCTTTTCAATTTCACTGGAACAATTTCCTATGGCAACTTCTTGTAACAACAAAAAGTAATATGTTTACAATTCCTGTTGGTCTTGCCAGCTTAAGTTCTATGTATCAGGAATATTATGGTGCAAAAATGTCAGGAGCAACTCTTTCCATATTACCAATTGTTATTTTATTTTTAATCTTTCAGAGATATTTTATTCAGGGTATAATAAGGGGAGGATTAAAATTTTAAACTATTCTTCAAACCATTCCTTGAATAAATCTTTGAATTTTTCTTTTAATTTGATTTTATAACTTTTTTCTCTTTTTCCTATTTTTACCTTAATAGTTTTGATTTTATCATTTCTTTTTATTTCAATTTTTACTTCACTTCCTGGTGTTGTATTTTTTACATCATCAACAAAATCTTTTAAATCCTTATATTCATTTCCAGCGTAGCTTAAAATAATATCACCTTCCCTTAATCCTGCTTCCTCAGCAGGTGAATCTTCAAGAATTCTTTTAATATAAATTCCTTCGTCTTCTTTATAATCTATCAAGATGCCAAGAAAACCTTCATAAACTTTGCCCTTTTCTTTTATTATATTAACTCTTTTTAATATATAATCATAGGTATAACCTATTGTTTTGTAAGGAAAATCAGAATGTTTTGATTCAGGGTAAATGATAAATGGATGTTTTTCTTTTAATTCTTCAATATCTATACTTTCAAAAATCTCAAAAGAAACTCTTTTTCCTCTTAAAATTCCAATTATTTTTCCTTCTGTATTTAAAATTGGAGCTCCAGAAAAAGAGGGTGGAATATCACCTTCTATGAAGATTTTTCCTTTTTTTTCATCGTATACAGTGAGTAGTAAGAAATTTCCTTTTCCCTTTATAGAGAAAGAAATTGCAAGTTTCGGAAAATTATGCTCGAATTTTGAAAATTCTGGAACTTTCAGATTTTCCTTGGTTTTTATAAGGGCAATATGAGTTGCTTCATCCCATCCCTCAATTTCTCCTTTATATTCATTTCCCTCTATATCGTAAAAATATATACTTTCACCTTCTTCTACTTCTGGTAAAATTGTAATTATTCTATTTTTTTCAAAAGAAAATCCTGTGCTCCAGAGATTTTTAAATTTTAATTCAAAAATTGAAGGTGAAATTTTTTTATAGAATTCAATTATTTCATCTTCAATTTTTTTAAGATTCTGTGAGTTTAAAAGATTTATGAAAATTAAAGTTAAAATAAATTTTTTCAAGGCAGAATCTCCTCGTAGGAAACTTCGTAAATTGTGTCAGTATAATAAATTTTTACCGGTTCAATTTCCCTTTTATTTATTGTGTTTTCCTTGATAGGTTTTTTTACTATACTTTTAACCTTACCTATTTCAAATATTTTACTTTCAAATATTATTCCGAGAATTATTAAAATTATAAGGGCAAAAGTAAGGGCTAATCTCAAATAATT
>JBDRZP010000046.1 GCA_039804025.1 candidate division WOR-3 bacterium | reverse complement strand
ACAGAAAAGTTTAAAGAAAAGAATATTAATGCTATTGATGCTGTTTATTTAGGAGAACCAATAGATTTTATTGTTTTTGATGGTTGGAAATCTGGGGAAATAAAAAGAATAGTTTTTGTTGAAGTAAAAGCTGGAGAAGCAGCAAAATTAACAAAAACAGAAAATGATATAAAAGAAATTGTTAATAAAAAAGAAAAAATAGAGTTTGAGGAAATAGATTTTACAAAAGAAAAGCTTGTTAGTGAAGCAAAAATAAAAGAAGTTTTGGAATCTAGTACAGAAAGCATTGAGATAAAAAATAAAATAATAAAAGAAATTAAAGAAGAGGAATTGAAAAAATTTATATGAGATTGCTTTTGAATTTAAAAGCTTTAAACGATTGCCAATATGATTTAAAATATTTTCATAAATTGCAAGGATTTATTTATAGCTTGCTTAAAGGAACTCAGTATGATATTTTGCATGATAAAAAGGGATACAAATTTTTTTGTTTTTCTAATGTTTTTCCTATTGGTGAAATTAAAGCTGGAAATAAAAGAAATTTATTAATATCTTCTCCAGACAAATTTTTTATAAAAATTTTAGAGGAAAAATTAAAAAATTTATCAGATAATAAAAAAGCAATTAATATTGGTGAAATGCTTTTTGAAATAGAAAATATTTTGATAATAAAAACAAAATTGAAAAAAGCTTGTAAGCTAATTTCTGCAACTCCAATTGTTATTAGAATTCCTGAAAAAAATTATGAAAAATATAATATACCAAAAGAATTTAGAAAGAAAAGATATGCTTATTGGCGTTCTATTTTTTCTTTTGAAGCTTTTGTTAAGCAATTAGAGGAAAATTTGTTTAAAAAATATAGCGAATTTTATAAAACTAATATTGAAAGCTTTTCTTTGTTTGAGCAGTTTAAATTTAAAAAAGAAGTTTGTAATCATGTTATTATTAAAGGAAAAGAGTATAAAGTTATAGGAAGCATATGGGAATTTATGTTTAGTTATTTTGATAATGAGCAAAAAAAGATTTTAGAGTTTGGAA
Organism: candidate division WOR-3 bacterium; assembly: GCA_039804025.1. NCBI lineage: Bacteria > Pseudomonadati > Caldifarciminota > Caldifarciminota bacterium. The sequence goes on along the minus strand of JBDRZP010000046.1, from coordinate 5,538 downwards.
TTGATTGTGGATTTGGTGAAAGAAATAGTTTAGGATTTGGGTTTATGAATGTGATGTTAGCAGGCTAGGTTAATTTAAATAAATTTAAATATTTGTGCTAAAAAAATAATATTATGTTCGATGAAATTTGGAGTTGGGCTTATAGAACTGGTATGATAATAAAAGAAAGGGATGAAAAGCTTTTAAGAATGTTAATTTTCGATATTCGCGGAGAGGAAACACCAGGTAGATTTTTAGAGAAATTATCAAATAGGTTATGTGAATATAGAACAAATAAAAATATAGGTTTAGATGTTTCTATTAAATCGGATTTGTTTAAAGTAAAGTGGCATGGAGATAAATTTTATCATATGAAGGCTGCAATTATGGCAGGTTTAACAGATGCTTTATCTGTAAGGAGTAGGGAAAATGAGTAAGGTTGTGCAAATATCTATAGTTGGAAAGGTTCACGGTAATGTAAATGCAGATGAAGTAATAGGTACAAGAATTACTTTGAAAAAAATGTATTCTTCAGCAGGAGAAGTTTTACCATTTGTTTCAGCAAGAGCTATAAAGTTTGCAATAAGGAAAGCTTTACGCGAAAAGGGATTGCCAGTAGATCCTCTACGTGTAAATCCAGAAGCAACAGAAACATTAAGACTTAGTGATAGTGCTAGACCTAACGAGTTTATAGACAACGATATCTTTGGCTATATGCGAACTTTAGGAGAAAAAGGAGCATTGAAAAGACAGGCACCCATAGCTTTATCCTATTTTAAGGCGTTAAAGGATACTCCAATAAAAGCAGAGTTCGCAGCAAGATTTCCCAGGTCATGGGGTGAAGAAGAAAGTCCAGCACCTTTTGAAATAGAGGTAGCGGAGTTTATTGGAAAAATAAATTGCATCATGTATGATTATATCGGTAATTTTACTTTAGATAGAAAAGTAGCTAAAAGTATTAAAAATAATGAAGAAGCGAAGAAATTTTTAGAAGAAGTACCTGAAAGTATAACTAATGAAGAAAGAAAGGAAAGAATAAAAGCTTTTTGTGAAGTATTTCTTACACCTTTATATGTTCTTTCCCGTGCTACAAATTCTTTGAATATTCCAGAATATATAGCTGGCTTAGTTGTGCTCTCAGAAAAAGGACCGCTTCCAGTTTTTCAATATCTAGATTATGACTTTGAGAAAAATGAATTAGATATAGAGAGCTTAAAGAGAATGGTGGAAAGAAATGAAATAAGGGAGAATATGAAAAAAATTTTCCTAATAGATTACAAAGGAAAAATAAACGAAATACCAAGTGGAATAGTAAAAGTAACTAGTGTAAATCAAGTTATTAGTGAGATAGTTGAATTCCTCTAGGTTGGCATAATGAAAGCAATTGTAGTGAGAATAGCATTTTTTGAAGCATTTTTTAAAGTACATTATACTAAAACATCTAGATTAACGTATCCTATACCATTACCAACTAGTGTAGCTGGAATTTTTGGTAGTATGTTAGGTTTATCTAGGAGAGATGCTTCTCAAAGATTTAAAGAATATTTTTTTGGTGCATCCCTAGTTAATGGAGATAATTATCGCGAAGCAAGAGAAAATGCAACATACATTCTTCATAAAAAGACAAGAGGAAAAGGTGTTGAGAATATTCATATAATTAACGAACCTACCTACTTTATTTCTATTGCTGGAGAGGATTTAAATGAAATTTATACTAAACTGAAGAAAAATATAGAATATCTACCTTTCGGTGGGCAAAATGATTTCTTTGTAAAAGATTGGGAAGTTGTAAAGTATAAAGATACAAGTGTTTCAACAGAAATTTCAAATTATTTACCATTAGATTGGTTTCAACCACTTCAAGATGTTCGTTTCGAAATATTACCAGTAATGCATAAACTTTCTCCAAATCCAGATTTTGTTTTTATTTTGGATGGAAAAGGGAAATCTCAAGAAAAGATTTTGGTTTGTGAGTTTGAAGGGAAAAATATAGGTCTTTATAAACTAGAGGGTTTTTATTGCGTCGGAGAATGGTCTATATAAATTGGGAATCTCAATTAGAAAAAGAGAGCCATCCAAACAAGTGTTTATATTGTCATGTTGATGAGGTTAAAAGAATTTTTAATAGGTTTGTAAATTTTTTTGGTTTTTCAAAGTCATCGAAAGCTTATAAAATCATAGAAAAGGTAATAGAATATCATGATACAGGCAAGCTAAATCCTGTCTGGAATTTTAATTCAAATATTTCTCATTCGAATTATTCATGTAAATATTTCGAGGAAGCAATAGAAAAAGAAGGTAGAAGGCCTACTGAAGAGGATGCTTTAGTATTGTTCTTAATTTTAAAACATCATGGCTTACTTAAACCAATTACGAAATATAAAGAATATGAAAAAGTTGTAGAAAGCTTTAAAGTAGGTACTTTAAGAAGTTGGTTTTTTTCTAATTTCTCGAGGGATGATAGAATAGAATTGGCAGATTTATATGGAATATTTAAAATTGCTGATTGTTTATCAGCATCCAATTCCACTTTCATACCAGAATCTCCTTTGGTTGATTATAGTGAGTTAAAAAATTTTTTACCAAATGTTAAAAGAAGAAAAGAGCAAGAGGAAATTCAGAAAATAAAAAGAATAGGTTTTCTTAAAGCTCCAACTGGATGGGGGAAAACTAAAGCTTCCTTACTTTATTTATTGGGAAAAGAAAATATTAGGAAATGTTTTCTTATCTTTCCAACTATTACGGCTATTAATGAACTGTATGTAGATTTTAAAAAGTTGTTTGGAGATAAAATTGCTAAATATTTTTATTTTTATGATGTTGAAGTATATGAAGTGCTTGAAGAAAGAGAGGCACAATTTAAGACATTTTTGTCTAAATACTTTCTTAAACCGTTTATTATAACTACTATTGATCAGATTTTACTATCTTTTTTACAAATAGGAAGCTATCATATGAGGCGAGTGATGTTTAAAAATGCAGCAATAATTCTAGATGAAATACATTTGCTTAATGAAAGAATGTTATACATTCTTTTACATTTTCTCAAGCTTTACTGGAATACTTATAATCTTCACATACTATTCATGTCTGCTACATTTTCAGATGCACTTTCTCAAGCTATTAAAGAATTTTTACCATTAGAAATAAGTAAAAATATAGTTGAAATTAATAAATTGGAAAAATATAAAGAACTAAAAAGAATTAAGGTTAAGTTAAGATTGAATGAACACATTGATAATGCTATTGAAGAAATAGTAAAAAAAGGTAAAGAGAAAAGAGTTCTTGTAATAGTAAATACTGTTGAAGCTGCTGTAGCTATTAAGCAAAAATTAGAAGAATATGAAGATGTAACATCAATTCTTTTACATGGTAGGTTTATGTATTATTCGCGAAAAAAGAAAGAGGATGTTGTTAAAAAATTTAAAGATTCATTAAAACCACATGTTTTAGTTTCTACGCAAGTTTGTGAAGTTTCTCTTGACATTTCATATGATTATCTTTATACAGAACTAGCACCTTTTCCTTCTCTTATTCAAAGATTTGGACGCGTTAATAGAAGCGGTGAGGAAGCAATTGAAGATAATGTTTTCATTTTTAGACCAAAAATTAAAGATGAAGAAAAGTATCCTTATGAAAAAGAAAAATTAGATGAGGCGGAAAATTGTTTGAAGAAAGTTGAAGATTTAAAAAGCGAATGGGAATTGGTTCAAGCTTTTAATGATTTAGAAAGTAAAGAGAAATTAGAACAAAATCTTAAGAAAGCCGAACGCGATATTAACTTAGCCAGGTTCGAAGGTGTAACTGGATTGTTCTTTTCACCAGATTTGGAAGAAAATGAAATTAGAAGAATATTAGCATATAGAGAAGAGTTTACAACGCTTATTATACCTTATAGAGATTTGATTGTGGGTAATAAAGCTAATAAGATTAGGAGTGAAATAGATAACGTCCTTACTAAATTAAGTGAAAAAAGTGATTTAAAGTTATATGCAAGATTGAAGGGATTTGCAGTAAATGTACCTTTTTTTGTTGTATTAAAAGGAAGTGTTGAGAAAGATAAAGGAATACCAATTGTAAAAGAAACAAAAGATTTTGTTTATGATACAAAGTATGGATTTATTAATGAAAAGCTATTAAAAAATTTAATATGAAGTGGAGGAAAGAAATAAGGGATTTCGTATTTTGGAAAGAGAATAATGTATTTTTGGTAAATGTTAATTATCTTTTTTCTATAGCGAATTGGTTTCCTAATTTTTTTCCTAGAAATCCAATAAAGGGGTTTGGAAAGGAAAGATATCAGCTTCGAATGGAAATAGAGAATGAAATTGAGGAAGAGAAAAGAAGAGAAAAATTTATAGAATTATTAGAGTGCTTGGCCAAACAAATAAGTGAAGAGGGATATTCTTCGTTACTTTATCCAACTATGATAACAGAACCTAACTTGTTTCTAGGGAGCGAAAAATTACCAGAAGAGGAAGAAATATGGAAGACTATTTATTTAATTTATTGCTACTCTTTAAAAATAGGAAATTCTATTATAACTTTTGATAATATTTCAGAAGAAAGTAAGCAAAAATTTTGGCGATTACTTATTAGCGAGAGGATTGTAACACAAAATTTTAATCTTGCTCCTGTTAAAAATACGCTTAAAGTTCGTCTGAATTTTAATGATAAGTTTTTTGTAACACTCTCTTTACTAGCTTATTGGGTTAAAAAGTTTAGTGAAAATGAGGAAAGTTCTTCTCAAGATTTTTGGTCAGAATTTATTTCTAAATTGGGATGGTCACATGTTTCTTCTTTGATAATTTTTGCTAGAGAAAGAAGTGGCAAAGGCAAATCTACCTATTACATCTTTCCACGTTTTTCAAAAATTATTTTTAAGTGGTTTGATTCGGATATGAGCTTACTTAGGTTTTTGAATTCTCTTACTAATATAAGAGGTATAAGTGAAGAAAAATTGAAGTTGATTAGAAAAGAAAGGGAAAAATTGATTTACAACTTGTTTAAGTACAATGAGATAAATGGGGAGTTACTTTCTTCTTGTGTTAGTCTAAAAATTTCCTATGAGCTTAAAGCAAAAAAAGAACGAGTTAGAGGATTTGACAGAGCAAAAGACTTTTTCTACAAGCTCAGATGAAATAATAGAAGAAAAAGCTTTATTTACAGGAGTTCAAATAAATTATTTTATCCATTGTAAAACACAGCTTTGGTATTTTTCTCACTATGTTACACAGGAGCATGAATCAGAGCTAGTAATTTTAGGTAAGATATTACATGAGATTGCATTTAAAGATATAGAGAAAGATATACTTATAGAGAAAATCTCTATAGATTTTATTAAAAAAGGAGATAAAGTTATTCTTCATGATGTTAAAAAATCTGACAAATTTCAAGAAGCTCACTATTATCAAATGCTTTACTATCTTTATTATCTCAAGCATGAAAAAGGTATTGAAAATGTAGAAGGAATAATTAATTATCCATCAAAAAGGAAAATTGTTGAAGTTAAGCTAACTCCTGAAAAAGAAATTGAATTACAAAAAATTTTTCAAGAAA
>JBDRZP010000045.1 GCA_039804025.1 candidate division WOR-3 bacterium | reverse complement strand
AAACATATTGGAAAGGAAGTAAAGTTAAAGGGTTGGCTTTATAATAAAAGATCAAAAGGTAAAATTCATTTTCTTATAATAAGAGATGGGACAGGTTTTATTCAGGGAGTAGTGGCAAAAGGTGAAGTTGATGATAGAGTTTTTGAAATGTATGATGAAATTACTCAGGAATCCTCAATTATAGTAAGTGGAATACTTAGAGAGGATAGGAGATCTCCTTATAATTATGAAATTTTAGTTAAGGATATAGAATTGGTTCATAAATCTGAAGATTACCCGGTTCAAAAAAAGGAGCACGGAGTTTCCTTTTTACTTCCAATAAGGCATTTATGGCTGAGGTCAAGAAAGCAGTGGGCAATAATGAGAATAAGGCATGAGATAATAAGAAGTATAAGGGATTTTCTTGATAATGAAGGTTTTATTTTAATAGATGCCCCAATTCTTACTCCTTCAGCCTGTGAGGGAACAACAACTTTATTTGAAACAGATTACTTTGGTGAAAAAGCATATCTATCTCAATCAGGTCAGCTTTACATGGAAGCAGCGTGTATGGCTCATAAAAAAGTTTACTGTTTTGGACCAACATTCAGAGCTGAAAAAAGTAAGACAAGGAGACATTTGATGGAATTCTGGATGGTGGAGCCTGAGATAGCTTATGCAGAACTTAATGACATAATAGAAATTTCTGAAAGGTTTATAACCTATATTGTAGAAAGAGTTCTTGAAAAGAGAAAAGAAGAACTTAAAATACTTGAAAGAGACATTTCTCCTCTCGAAAAAATAAATCCCCCTTTTCCTCAAATCACTTATACTGAGGCTGTCCAAAAATTAAAGGAGAAGTTTCCTGAATTTGAATGGGGAGAGGATTTCGGAGCACCCCATGAGAATTTTCTTTCAAATTTATATGAAAAACCTCTTGTTATTACAAGGTATCCAAAAAAAGTAAAAGCCTTTTACATGAAACCTGACCCTGAAAATCCTGATGTAGTTCTTTGTATGGATATTTTGGCTCCTGAAGGATACGGTGAAATCATAGGAGGAAGTCAGAGGGAAGATGATTACAATGCGCTTTTAAAAAGGATGGAAGAGGAAAAAATGCCCATAGAAGATTATAAATGGTATCTTGATTTAAGAAAATATGGTTCTGTTCCCCATTCTGGGTTTGGCCTTGGTCTTGAAAGAACTGTTTCATGGATATGTGGTCTTGAGCATATAAGAGAAGCAATTCCTTTTCCGAGACTTCTTGAAAAGATTTATCCATGAGTTTAGTTTTATTTATTTTTTTTTCATCAATATCAAAACCCTTATTTCCTGATAAAAAAGTAATTAATATTCAAAAAAAATTTGAAATTGTTGAGAAAAAATTTTCAAAATTTTATCCTTACTTATATTTAAAAGAAAACTATTTCCCTTTTAAAAGAAAAGAAATTAAAATACAGAAAACAAAAAATGAGAAGGATACAATTAAATTTAACATACTAGCTATAAGAGTTGCTTTTCAAAAAGAAGAACCTGATGATCCCCTTACAACAGGTAATGGATGGTTTGATTTATCCTCAAAGGGTAACCCGGATTCAATTCCTTTCTTTTCTGAACCTCCTCATGATAAAAAGTATTTTGAAACTTATTTAGAATCTCTTAGAGCTTTTCTTGCATCTGTTGGATATGGAAGAATAAAAATAAAAAAATATGTTGTTAAACCTGATAAAAGTGACTCTTTTTATGTATTACCCTATCCAATGAGATATTATGGAGATCCTGAACATTTTGAAGAAGGTCTTGTTAAACTTCTTGTAGATGCCCTACATCTTGCTGACCAAGATGAAACAATAAATTTTATGGATCTTGATAATAACGGTATTAAAGATTATAAAGAGGGGATAAGGGATATATATATTATTTTCCATGCAGGCTCAACATGGCAGACTGATTATGGTGATACTCCCTATGATATTGCAACAGTTACCATACCACAAGGAGCTCTTGAGTATTATACAGGGGAAAAATATATAATACTGAACGGCGGAATAGATACTGTGGTTTCAGGAATACTTTTGCCCGAGCAACCTTCTCAAGATAATATTGAAGTTGAACTTCAAGGTCTTTTATTTCACGAATTTCCCCACGATGCCTTTTATGCTACAGATCTTTATGGTGTAAATGGTCTTTCTTCAGGTGTTGGTTCCTGGTGTTTGATGGGAACCGGTGGATGGAATGAAGTTGGGGCTGAAAATCTTAATGGTGATATTGAATCAGTTTTTGGTGCAATACCTTCCTTTCCATCAGCCTGGATGAGATTATGGTTTGATTATGCAATACAGGTTATTCCTGAACGATTTTTTGTCCCTGATGAGTGGTATAGAGAACCAATCAAGCCCCTATGGGGTTTTTCAATATATAAAGGTATGGTTGATACATTTATTCCCTATCTCGAAGAAAGGGAGTTTTCAATTTATGAGGCAACTGAACCTTCACAGGATACTATTAATTATCTTCCAGATTCAGTTAGATTTCCAAAGATAATTTTTATACCAATTGATGAGTATGAATATTTTCTTCTTGAATACAGAAATGATTTATTATTTGGAAGTAATGAATTAAAAGGATTTTTTAAAAATGGTGTATTAATTTCTCCTTATGGAGCCTGGGATTTCTTATTGCCTGGTTCAGGACTTTTAGTATGGCATATAGATGAAAGGGATATTATAGAACACTACTTTGAAGTTAACTCCTATCCACCATATAAAGGAGTTGATCTTGTTGAGGCTGATGGTATTCAGGATTTTGATAAATGGACAGAGAGTCCTGAAACCTTTTATGGAAGTGAATATGATGCCTTCTTTAAAGGGTTCAAGGATAATTTTTCTTATAAAACATTTCCCTCTTCAAAGGCAAAATCAGGTGGTAACACTTTTATTGAAATAAAAGATATTTCTGAAAGAAGAAAACATAAGATTAATTTTAAATTAAAAAATAATTTTTTGAAATTACATATAAAAGATTATTTACCCCCTGATATTTTACCACTAAACGCCTTTTTTGCTAAAAAGAAAAATTTTATTGTAAGTTTAATTGGTGGATTCAAAAATTATTATAGTGATACAGTTTATTTTACAGATGGAATAAATAATTTCTATTCAGCATTTTTTGTATTTGATACATTAGGTTCTCTTTTAACCACTATATATTTGAAACCTTTAATTACTCTACCTTTTTCAATTTCAGATGTAGATGAGGATTCAATTTATGAAATTTTTTATTTAAAAAATGGTAAATTAAGTTTATTGAAACTTAATAACACTTTTGATACAGTTACCTTTAACCTCTTACCTATATTTTCTTCCATTCCTTCTATTTATGATATAAATAATGATGGAATAAAAGAGATTATATTGACAGGTGAAGATTATTTTTTGTATCTCTTAAGTGGTAAAAAACCTGATAGTGTAATAAATAAAGCATATGCTGGCTCAAAATCAAAAAGTGGAATAATTATATCAAGAAATCCTTCGCTTATTTATTTTATGGGAACTGATGGAGTTTTAAGAGTTTTTGATTATAATTTTAATAAATTAAAGGAAGTTTTTAATCCCTATTATGGTTTTTCAGAATTTCCCTCAATATGTGCTGACTATGATGATGATGGTTTTGATGAGATAATGGGTGTAAGGGGAAAGGATAATGTTTATTTTTTTGATTATATAGAAGAAAAATTTTATGAAAGAAAAATTGATGATATAATTGTAAGCCCTCCCGCTGTTTTTGATGTGGATAAAGATGGGCTTCCTGATTTTGTTTTTAAAACAGAAAAAAAATTTTATTCTTTTAATTATTTGCTTGCTTTAAACAACAATTTCCCTTTTGATATTTCAAGTTTTGGTATATTGGAAAGATATCTTTCACCGATTTCAAGTGATAAAGATTTAATTTTTTCAATTGGAAACAGATTAACTTCATTAGCCGGAGTAGAGGAGTTTAATATAAACCTTTCTTCTTTTGGTGTTAAAGATATTTTCTTTGATGAAGATGGAGATTTATTTATTTTTCTTGGAACAGGTGAAATAAAGGTTTTTGCTTATTCTGAGATTCCCTTTTATTTTACTTACGGGGGAAATTTTGAAAGAAACTTTTATTTTGGGAAAAAATTTGAAAAACTTTTTTCTGAAAAGAAAATTTCACTTATTGTTTATCCTTCTGTAATAAAGAATAAAAAAGGGTTTATAAGAATTTTTACAAAAGAAAAAGGGAATTTAAGTTTAAATTTTTACACATTTTCAGGGCATCTTGTTGGTGAAAAAAATATTTATATAAGTGATATTAATGTGGAAAAGGATATTTCTTTTGATTTTTCCTTTTTAACTCCCGGACCTTATGTTCTTAAATGGAAAATAAATAAAGAAGAAGGCATATTTAAGTTTTTTGTTGAAAAATGAAAATACTTATCATAATTCCAACTTACAATGAAAAAGATAACATAAAAGAATTAATAGATAAAATTTTTTCTCTGGGAATAGAACTTGACATATTAGTTGTGGATGATAATTCACCTGATGGAACCTGGGAAATTGTTGAAAATATTAGAAAAGAAAACAAAAGAGTAAATCTTATTTTGAGAAAAAAGAAAGAAGGTCTTGGTGTTGCTTATCGTGATGGATTTAAATGGGCAATTGAAAAAAATTATGATATCATAATTCATCTTGATGCAGATTTTTCACATGATCCAGAGGAAATTCCGAATTTTATAAAAAAGATTGAAGATGGTTATGATGTTGTTATTGGTTCAAGATATTTGAATGGTGTGACTGTTGTTAACTGGCCGTTAAAGCGACTTCTTTTATCCTATTTTGCAAATTTATATGCAAGAATTTTATCAGGTGTTAAGGTCAAGGATTTAACATCAGGATATAAGGCTTTTAGAAGGGATGTTCTTGAAAATATACCCTGGAAAGAAGTTTCAAGTGGTGGATATGGTTTTCAAATTGAGACAGTTTATTATCCTTACTGGATGGGTTATAAAATCTGTGAGATTCCGATAATATTTGTGGAAAGAAGGAAAGGAAAATCAAAGATGTCAAAGAAAATAATTCTTGAAGCTTTTTTCCTTATTATTAAACTTTTTTTGAAAAGAATTTTTAAAAAAGTTTATAATAAGAATAGATGATTTCATTAATTTTATTTTTTCAGGTTGGGGCGGGTGGAGGAGCATATTCCCCAGAATATTATATTTTTCCGAGTCAGGATAAAGTTTTAATAGAAGTTCAGTTATGGGGACATATTTCAAAACCTGGGCTTTACCAAGTTCCTCTCAAGACAGATATAATTAAGTTGATTTCACTTTCTGGTGGACCACTTCCAAGTGGTGATTTAAGTAAAGTAAAAGTGATAAGAAATGGTAAAAATCAGGTAATAAATATAAATGATATGCTAAAGGGAGAAAAATTCTATCTTGAAGCAGGAGATGTTGTAATTGTGCCGCAGAACACTTCTTCAAAGTTTAAGGATTATCTATACTTTTTGAAGGAAAGTATAGCACTTTTTGCCCAGATTATTTTAATTTATACATTTTTACAGGCACAGAGATGAACCCTGAAGTTTATCCTCCAATTGATGTAAGAAAATATCTTGATGCTTTATGGAAGAGAAAATGGGTTTTCCTTTTATTTTTTATAGGTATTCCAACTGTGACAATGATATTTACCTTTGCAACAAAGCCTGTATATGAAGCAAAATCAATTTTGCTCGCAAGGACAAGTGTTCCTAATCCTTTGACTCCAATTTATTATCAAAATCCTCTTAAAAATCAAATTTATATTTTAAATACATTAAATTTTGCTGAAAAAGTCTGGAATAGAATTAAAGAGGAAAAGAATTTGGATAAAGAGTTTATTTCTTTTTTAAAGGATGGTGACCCTGTAACAAACATAAGATCAAAGATATCTTATAATTATGATGAGCAGGATAATCTATTATATATAAAAGTTAGAGGAAATAAACCTCTTGAAACATCAAAACTTTGTAACATTGTAGCAGAAGTTTTTATAAAAACATCTGAAGAGATAGCTAAATCATCTGCTCATGAGGTTGTTAAATTTCTTGAGGAGCAGATACCAATGGTGGAATCAAACCTTAACAGGATACAGGATTCTTTGAAGAGATTTAAAATAAAAGAGAAATTAACTGATATTAAATCTATTGGTGATTATTTGAGTTCAAAATTGAAGCTAATTGATGAAATGCTTGCTGAAACTGAAGTTGATATAAAGGAAAAGGAAGGAGTTTTAAAGGCATGGGAACAGAGAAGAGAGGACCTTGTTAAAAAGATATCTGAGGGTGAAAGTGGTGGTTCAAAAGAGGTAATAAAAACATTATATGAAAAACTTATAAAACTTGAAACACAGAAGACTTCACTTCTCCTCGAAGGTTTCAGTGAACAGAGTAAGGAAGTAAGGGAGATAGAAGAAGGAATTAAACAGGTTAAGAAGGAATTAAGTGAAAAACTCGAGGAAAGTGCATTCAGGGAAGTTAGTATTAGTGAGCCAATTAATGAAATATCAGATGCTGTTCAAAGGATTGTGTCAGTTAGTGCAGAATTAAAAGCTCTACATGCGAAGAGAGAAGCACTTTTGAGAAACAGGGAAGATATTATGAGGGAGTTCTCAAAGTTTCCAGAGAAAGAAATTGCGTTTCTTACATTACAGAGAGATTTTGAATTGAATGAAGAAATTTTGATGATGTTAAAAAAGAGATATGAGGAAGCAAAACTTCAGGAGGTTGGTCAAGTGTCCAGTTTTGTAATTGTTGAGCCTTCTATACCGCCAGAATTTCCTGTTTATCCTAAAAAAAGACAGAACTTGCTTTTTGCA
>JBDRZP010000044.1 GCA_039804025.1 candidate division WOR-3 bacterium | reverse complement strand
AGACCCATAAACTGGTCATCAAAATTCCTTGGTTTCCATGGTTTCCCTGAACCATCATCTTCTATAACATAAGGTAAATCCTCAACTGGATCACCGGGAAAAATTCCTGAATTAATTGCTGTAAGATATATAAAAGGTTTAAAAGCTGAACCCACCTGTCTTTTAGCCTGAATTGCTCTGTTAAACTGTGACTTTAAAAAGTCTCTTCCACCTATAAGAGCAAGTACATCACCTGTCTCAACATCAACTGCTATCATTGCGACTTCCAGTTTTAAAGAATCAGATTTTTTATATCTTCCTTTATGGTAGGCTCTTACTCTTTTATCATAAATAGGTAAAATAGAATCAACAATTTTTTCTGCTATTTTCTGTAATCTTAAATCCATTGAAAGTCTGATATTAACTCCTTCTTTGTAAAGAAAATCTTCTCCGTAAAGAGAATTAATATATTTACGAACCTCCTCAAAATAATATCTTCCTATACCTTTGACAGATTCATTATCCTTATTCTGTTTTTGTGGTAAGGGTTCCTTTAAAGCTTCCTCATAAGTTTTTTTATCTATAACTTTATTTTCATAAAGAACTTTAAGGACAAAGTCTCTTCTTTTTTTAGAAAGTTCCGGATTTTTAAAGGGAGAATAAATATTGGCATTTTTGGGAATAGCAGCAAGTAAAGCTGCTTCAGCCCATGTTACATTTTTCGGAGATTTACCAAAAAAATGTTTACATGCTGTTTTTATACCGTATATACCTTCTCCAAAGTAAATCTGATTTAAATATCTTTCAAGAATCTCATTTTTTGTAAAGGTTTTCTCTATTATTAAAGCTAAAACAATCTCTTTTATTTTTCTTTCAAGTGTTTTCTCAAAAGTAAGAAACATATTTCTTGCTAATTGCTGTGTGATTGTTGATGCACCCTGTGTGTACTTACCTTCTTTTATATTTACAAAGAATGCTTTAATTAAACGTAAAAAATCTATACCAAAATGCTTGTAAAATCTTTTGTCCTCAAGTGTTATAAAAGCTTTCTGTATAAAAGGAGAAATTGAATCAAGGGGCACAGGTTCTCTTTTTTCTGTAAAAAATTCATAAACTATCTTCCCCTCCCTGTCATATACATGGGTAACTTTTGCCGGTTTATAAAAATATATCATCTCAAGAGGAGGTAAATCCTTTGATAAATAGAAATAGAAACCAAAGAAAATTCCAGTTGTTAAAATTATAAAAATAATTGAAAAACTAATCCACTTCTTTGAAAATAAATTCATATATGTACCTTCCCCTTTTTATACCCCATTTTTTTTCCCTTTTTACATATTCTGAAAGAATCTTCTCTAAATCCTTTATACTATTTACCTCCTTTCCCTCAATATGAGTTATATTATCTCCCTCCCTGAGACCAATTCTTGCTGCGTAACTTCCACTTTTTATATTTTTAATAATAAGAGAACCCCTTCGCTCTTCAATTGTTATACCAAGCATCTTAATAACACCATCATATCGTGATATGGGTGTAAGATTAATTACTTCTTTATTTTTTCCTCTCTCAACCATTATAACTACATTTTCATCACTTCTTAAAAGGTCTACTATTTTTTTATAATCAGAATAATTTTTTATGACATTTCTTCCGATTTTTATAATTACATCTCCTTTCTCTAATCCTGATTTTTGAGCAGGACTCTCTTCCAGAACAGATATAACTTTTATACCTTTTTCATCAGGTTTCACTTCAATACCAAGAAATCCCCTTGGGTAATAGGAATACTTTTTTAAGTAAGAAAGAACATTTTTTAAAATATTTGAAGGAATTGCAAAACCTATACCTTCAAAACCACCTGATTTTGATACTATAAAAGTATTCATCCCTATTACTTCACCCTTTGAATTGAGTAAAGGACCACCTGAATTTCCTGGATTTATTGCAGCATCTGTTTGTATCATTCCCCTGTAAATTCTTTCACCTTCTCCTTTAAATGTTCTGTTAAGTGCACTTATAACACCAACTGTAACTGTTGGCTCAACATCTTCCCATAGGTAACCAAAAGGATTACCCATTGCTATTGCCCACTCTCCCCTTTCCAGTTTATCAGAATCAGCAAACAAAAGATAGGGTAAATTATTTTCATTAATTTTTAAAAGAGCAATGTCAAGCGAATAATCAGAACCAATAACTTTTGCAACAAAATTTCTTCCATCAGGTAATGTAACAATTATACTATCAGAATTACTGATAACATGTTCATTTGTAAGAATTAAACCATCTTCTGAAATTATAAAACCCGAGCCCTGTGAAGAAATTTTCTCTTTATACTCTGGAAAATCAAAAAACTCAAAAAAATCCCTGAAAAAAGGGTCATTTATTATTGAGGGTGCAATAGAAACATACCTTGTTTTAAAGCATGTAATTGAAACAACAGCATTTTGGGCTTTTTTAACAGCATTAATTATAGCATTCTCTCTACTTTCACTAATTTCTTTCTGAGAAATTAAAAAAATTGTTATAATAAAAGGAATCATTTACCTAAAAGTGACTCCCAGTCCTGAAGAAATCTTTTAAGCCCTATATCTGTTAAAGGATGTTTTAACATTTTATCAAGAACTTCTGGAGGAACAGTTACAATATCAGCTCCAGTAAGTGAAGCTTCTATCACATGAATTGGATGCCTTACACTTGCTACAAGGAGTTCAGCATCAAAATCATAGATTGAAAAAACTTCTGAAAGAACTCTCACAACTTCCATTCCTTCGTTTGAAATATCATCAAGCCTTCCTATGAAAGGTGATATATACCTTGCACCAGCTTTTACTGAAAGTAAACCCTGCGAAGGTGAAAAAATAAGGGTCATATTAACATTAATTCCCTCTGAAGAAAGTTTTTTTGTAGCCTTTAAACCTTCTTCTCCAAAAGGTACTTTTACAACAATATGTTTATGAACTCTTGACAATTCCTTTCCTTCTTTAACCATTCCATCAGAATCAGTGGCAATTACTTCTGCTGAAACAGGTCCATCCACTATTTCACATATTTCCTTTAATATTTCCTTACCCTTTTCAAAAAGCTCTCTTTTATCCTTAGCTTTAAAATCCGGGTAAAGTCTTTTAATTTCCTTTGAAAGAAGACTTGGATTTGTGGTTGCTCCATCAATTATTCCAAGTGATTTAAATTTCCTTAGTTCTTCAAGATTTGAACTATCAAGAAAAATTTTCATCTCTTATTTCTCCTTCCTTAAAAGGATTGGAACCTTTTTAGTAAAAATTTTAATTGAAAAATATATAAAAATTAAAGCAGAAATAAAACTTGCTATGTTAATTAAAGATAGTAAAAAAATTATTTCATTATTTAATTTAATTATAACATAAGGAACTGTTAAAATCAAAAGCCATATAAGTAATATATTTAAAACAAAATTTTCTCTCTGAATTGCAAAAAATATCCTTGAAAAAAATCTTGTTAAAAGATGAAGTAAAAGAGAAAGGGAGAGTAATAAAAATTCTGATGTATAAAAAGTAAATTTATTTTTTGGGAAAAAAAGATAAAGAAAGGTTTTCCCTCCTAATATTACAAGAATTGTAAAAGCTAAAACTGATGTAAAAATTAAAATAAGTGAATAAAAAATTGTTCTAAAAAATTTTTTTCTTTTACCTTCATAATAAGAACTTGCCACATGGGGATAAACTGGAACAAAATAGGAGTTGAAAAATAACCTTACTGACTGAAAAATTGAAATTTCAGCAGTTAAATTGCCAATTAAAGTATCAGAGATATTCTTAATTTTCATAAGTATTATCGGATAATTGTAAAAACCTTGGAAAAGTGTATTGGAAAAACTCATTGAAAAAATGCCTTCTTTTAAAAAATTGAAATTTGCTTTAAATCTTAAACCTTTTTTTAAGTAAATAAAATATAAAACAAAGAAAATAAAATTTGAAAATTCAGAAATAATGTATGGAATTATGAAAATGGGGATTTTATCAATTCCCTTTAAAAAGAATAAAAAACCAAAAATTAAAAATATTGAGCCTCTAATAAAAGTAAGTAAACTGAAAAGGTAAAAAAGTTTTTTTCCGAGCAGAATACCCCTACCTATTAATGAGATGGTTGAAAAAAAATGAGTTAAAAAGGCACATATAAAAAGGAAAAAACTATTATTAAACAATTTTTTTAAAAGCAAATTTTTAAAAACAAAGAAAAAAATAAAAGAAAAAATAAAGGTCAAAAAAACATAAGTAAAAGTTTCGTCAAGTAAATCACTGAGCTTTTTATATTCATTTTTAGCTTTCAATTCAGTTATTTTTCTTGTTAAATAATCCCTGAATCCTGAACCAAGAAAAAAGGAAGAAAAGGTATAGAAAGAATAAAAAATGCCAAGAACCCCCACTCCTTCAGCACTTATAATTTTTCCAGCAAAGGATAAAAAGAGAAAATAAAATACAGAATTCGAAAAAAGTCCAAAAGTGCTCCATAAGGTCCCACCAATTAAACCCTTTGTAAATATAATTTTCTCTAATATTTCCTTCAATCCTCCTTATGATAACCCATTGATAAACCAAAGGAAAAATTAAAACCCTTTAAAGGATTTGAAATTATAAAATCTGAAAAATCCGGCCTATCAAGAAAATATCCTGAAGAATAAATTCCTTCCATTCTTAAATATAAGGTAAAAATTCCTGGCATTTCTCTTGTTAAATTTATGTTAAACTCAACACCGCCCTTTATCACTGGATAAACATAATTTCTATAACTTTTACCTTCAAGTATAAGTTCCTGAAAGCTTGTTCCTATTCCAACAATTGGATAAATACCAAGAATATCTGACTTAAGTAAGTTTGCTCCTCCATCAAGTATTCCTGTCTGAATGTAAAATCTGTTTAACTTATTATCTGATACAAATTTATTCTGCTGAAAAAGTAAACGCAAAAAAACTTTACCAGGTTTATAAAAACCACCACCAAATCCATAACCAAAGGAATAGTTTTTAACCTCCTCAGAATTCAAAAGTTTAATCTCATTGTTTATACCTTTCAAATCAAGATACTCTGAACCTGATTCAAGGTAAAGGGAAATACAGGAAACTAAAAATAAATTTAAAACAATTATTAATTTTTTCATTCTCTACCTCCTAAAATTATAAGTGCTCCACCAAGCAAAATTGCCCATATGCCTTCATGAGGAAAAAAACCAGAATAACCCATGGATAAATATGGTCCCTGAAGCCACCTTTCAAAGGAAAACTGGTACCCAAAAGAAAAATTCAAACAGGGAGAAAATTTACTTTTTTCTCCTTTAAGAATTTCCTTTGAAAATGGAAAGGAAATTTGGAATCCTCCTCTTAAATAAGGATAAAAGATAGTTATAAAATCATTTTTGTAAACCCCGTAGGCTTCAGAACTAAATATTCCAAGACCTATACCAGCATAGGGATAAATATAAGGTCTTATTCTGTAAAAGGGTAAAACACCAAAATTTATAGAACCCTGTAAATAAGTAAATTTTGTTTCAACAGCCACAAAGGTATCAGGAGGCCTATATAACTCTGCCCCACCTTTCCATGTATAACCACCTTGAAAGGAAGCAAAAATTATTGCATTTTGATCTCTTGATATAGCATCAAAAGAAAGACCTATCATAGGATCTTCAGGATAGGGTGCCCTTATATTTTTTATATCATCTTTTATAAAAGGTATATCTCCCTTGAAAAGGGATATAGAACATCCCATTAGATTTAAAAAAATTAAAAAGTTTAATTTTTTCATTTTATCACCTCCCAAATAACTCAAAAGCAAATATTATTCCATCTTAATTATAAAAAAATTGCACAATTTTAATTCAAGAAATTATAAAAATTATTCTATTTTTATTACAACAATCTTTTCTTCTACAAAATCCCTTACAGCATATCTGGGTCCTTCCCTTCCAAGACCTGAACCCTTCATTCCACCATAGGGCATATGATCAACTCTGAAAGATGGAATATCATTTATAATAACTCCTCCAACTTCAATTTCCTTTGCAAGTTTTAGTGCTCTTGTTAAATCATTAGTTAAAATACCGCATTGAAGACCATATTCAGAATTATTTACCTTTGAAACAAGTTCTTCTTCTGTTTCAAATTCATTACAAACAGCAAGGGGAGCAAAAGCTTCTTTTGAACAAACCTCAGTATCTTCAGAAGCATCAACTATAAGTATTGGATAAAAAAATGAACCTTCTCTTTTTAATTCTGGTAAAATCTTAGCACCTCTTTGAATTGCCCTTTTAACCCACTCCTCTGCTCTTTTTGCAGCTTCCTCTGAAATCATAGGTCCCACATCTGTATCTTCTCTTAATTGATCCCCAACTTTTAAATTTTTGATTGCATTCAGAAAGTCATTAATAAATTCATCTTTAATTTTCTTTTCTATATAAATTCTTTGAATTGATATACAAACCTGACCTGCAAGAGAATATGCACCTTTTATTATTCTTTCGAGGATTTTTCTGTAATCAAAATCTGAGAAAATACATAGGGCTGAATTTGAACCAAGTTCAAAGGTCTTCTTTTTTAAACCTGCTATAAGAGATATTCTTTCGCCTACTTCTTTTGAACCAGTAAATGTTATATGTCTTATTCTTTCATCCTTACACAAAGTTTCACCTACACTACTTCCACCACCTGTCAAAAAAGCAAAACCTTCTGGTGGAAAACCTGCTTCAAGAATTATTTCTGTTAAAAGTTTTCCTGTTTTAGGAGTAAAACTTGAGGGCTTAAAAACAAGGCTTGAGCCTGCTGCAATTGCTGGAGCAATTTTATGGAGAGCAAGGTTAAGGGGAAAATTAAAAGGAGTAATAGCAAGAACAATTGGGTCAGGTTCCATTATAGTAAAAGCTATTCTTCCTTTCCCAAATTCAGAGGCATCCATTGGTATAAATTCTCCATAAATTCTT
>JBDRZP010000043.1 GCA_039804025.1 candidate division WOR-3 bacterium | reverse complement strand
AACTAATATTGAAAGCTTTTCTTTGTTTGAGCAGTTTAAATTTAAAAAAGAAGTTTGTAATCATGTTATTATTAAAGGAAAAGAGTATAAAGTTATAGGAAGTATATGGGAATTTATGTTTAGTTATTTTGATAATGAGCAAAAAAAGATTTTAGAATTTGGAGTTGATTGCGGTTTTGGAGAAAGAAATAGCTTTGGGTTTGGATTTATAAATGTAATGAGATAGAGAAAGAAGCGGAGAGGTTATAAGTTAAATTTCAAGATGAGAAATAACTTAAGATTTTACAAAATCAATAGAGTCTACCTTGTTATCACAAACTTTTTCATTTGCCACACACCATTCTCATCATATCCAAATGGTAACTGAAGTACAGTAATTATTTCTCCTTTTTTTACTTCAACTTCATCAATTTCTTTTAATTTGTAAAAATTAGATATATCGATTTCTTTTTCATCTACTAGAGAAATCGACTTTATTAAGTTTTCAGAAGATCCAAGATAAGGAGTAAAAATACTTTCACTCTTTTTAATTTTTTCTTCAAGTATTTTGCCGAATGAATCCTCACATTCTATTTTCACAAAGAATGTAAAATGAAAAATATAACTTTGTGTAACAATAGTTGTCCAATTTTTCTTCCATTTACTTTTGTCTGCATTCCATCTAAGAATGCCAAATTCGAATCTATCTGTTTTGATATCTGGAAAATAAATTTCCAATTTCTTTATTTTTTCTTGGACTTCTTTTCTTATTATTTTTCTATTCTCCCTAATATCATTGTTTCCCTTCCCAAGTAATGCAGCTAGAAGACCATAAATTGAAGTTGGCGGAGGTAAAAATAATGATGGAGAAGAAGTCAAAAATAAAGGATTCCTATAAGAAAAGGAAATCGTTTCTAGCTTGAGCAGAAGTTGCATATTCTCCCATCAGAATAGTATTGGATTAATTTCTTGAGGAAGCTTAAAGATATCCTTATATTCTTTTTTTATATAAACTTTAAACTCATTTATTATTTTTTCCTTATCTGTTTGTGTTTGTTGTTGTGTATTAGAGGCATTAGAGGTTGGATTTACTTTCAACTCATTTAGTTTTTCAAATAACTTGTGAGTATCAATTTCATAATCCCTTAAAGATAGTGGATTTTCAACTTTTTCTTTAACATCTAACATTCCAAAAAAATTTGCATATTTCTCATTGCAAAATTCTATCTCTACAATTAATAAAGGTGTAGAATTTTTAGAGGAGGTAGAAAGTGTTGGTGCTAACTTAAGATTCTGTAACGCTTCTATAAGCAATTTATAATCATATTCGCTCATATTGGTTTCTTTTGCTGTTATGTCATTAATAAAAATAAAATGCTCTACTATGGCAACAGGAACTGCATACTTCTTTCCTATCGATCCTCCCTTCTTTTTTTCTTCTTTAGAAGCCATGACATTCGTAATAGTTACATCTATTTTTTCTACTTTGTTAAGTGAAATGCCAAAACTTACTTGGGTTGGACCTATTGATTTAATGCTTGTTGATTTAATGCTTGAGCCCTCCTCCTTCTCATCCTTTCCTGGTATAGGAATTAAGAAACCAAAAACTCTTAGATCCCAACATTTTTCTAGTAATTTTTGCTTAATTTGATTTAAATCTTTATCTTTTACATCTTCTATTAATTCTTTTACTCTTTCTTCTGGTGTGATTCTTTTTCCATTTTCTTTAATAATCTCCCTAAGAAATACTTCTGTATTAGAGCAATTAGAGTAAACGTAATCTCTTATTCTTCTTTTTAGGAAGACATCTGTGATAAATATTTTTTCTCCAAATATTCTAGGTTCATTGTCAAAACTAGGATCACCATTGGGGTTACACCATTCAAAACCATAAAGGTAAACAATCCCCCTTCTTTTTACTGCTTCCTTCGAACTTGCACCTTCCATATTACATTATATATCCCATAAAAATATAAAATTTTATTTTCTTTTCCTTTTCTAATATTTCTAAGTCTTTCCAAAAGGATGGAGAAAGTTTTTCCGTATTGAGTTTTTCTCTTTCTTCCTCACTTAAATAATAAATATATCTGTGCGCAATCTTGTTAACAATGCCTATTAAATCTTTTATCTTAATTTCTTCTTTACTTAGTAGTTTACTCCCAATTGGATTTCCACTCATCTTTTCGTCTATTTTTCTAATTATTTTTCCTATAAATCGAAGTACTTCTTCTGCGCTAGCTTCCATAATTTCTATATAAGCTTTAATATATATATAAATTTTTTAACTCTTAGCATAATAGATGTTTATTATAGTATTGAATGAATTTTATTGCACTTATTTTATTTCTTATTTCTTTAAGATTATAATCCAAAATGTTCTTTTGTGTTATTTTGTTAAATATACTTAGTAGCCTAGTTTCCATTGTACTATCTATTCTTTCTAACCTAATTATTTTTTTTACTACATCTAAAAAGAATGATTCATTTTTTATTTCTTTGTTTTTCAAATAAGAAAGAAGAGATTTCTTTGCAAATAATTTTATATTCTCAATTTTTTCACTTTCTTTCCATTTTTTAAAAATTTTGTAGGCTTGTATTAAGTTTGAAAGTTTAGTTTTTTCCATAACTATATCTTGCTTATTCTTCTCCTGACGAAAAAACACTAAAGTTAAGAAAATTCTTTCGGAGATGCTTTCCATTTGCGGGATTATATAATTTTCAATTATAGAATCTAAGTTATCTTCTCTATTTATATCTTCCCAAAACTTACAAACATCATATTCTTCTTCATTTTCAAAATAGGGGAAAATTTTAATTCTCCAATTAGGAAGTTTGAGATTAGTATCTTCTAAAGAGATAAAATGTTTATTTGTTTCTAATTTTTTTACACAGTCTGTACAGATTCTTATGCTTTTTTCATACCATTTTCCTGAATGTAAATATATTGGTGCAATATTTTTGTCTGCTTTGATTAACCAACCAAAAATTTTAGATAATCTTTCGGAAGGAGTCAGTTCTTTATTATTAAGACATATTAAACATTCGCCTTTTTCTTTTTTCATACTTAACTCTTTTTGTAGTTCTTCTTCGACATCTTGTGGTTGCGGTACAGGAATTCGCAAAATTTTAATAGTTATTTTTTTCTTTCTTTTATTTTCTATTATATAATTATAATTTTCTTTTAACCATACCCATAATTTTGATTCTTTTTCTTTTAATTCATCTAGGGATAAGTTTTGAGGTTTCTTTTTCTCTTTTATTCCATAAAAACTAAGGTGTCCTCTTTTTTCTTGTTTCGGAATTATATAATGTTCAATAAATGCCTTTATTACTTCCCTTTGAAATGCGTGTAAATCTTCTTGGTCTTTTCCCGGAATAAAAAATCTATAAGGTTCTTTATCTAAAATTTCTATTATATAGTTTTTCCAATTTCTTACTTTTCTTTCTACTTTACTCATCATAATTTTTTTAATATATTCTTCTCCTTCTTTTACTTCTGGGAGTTTTCTAACCAATTGAGCTATAGCCTCTAACATATTCCTATAAAAATACTTTTGAATTTAATAATTTAATTGGTTTATCTATCTATTAATAATTATGAATGAATACTATTCTCATCCGGGGAAAATTTTTGAAAATCATCTTACTGAGATTCAAGCTATTAGCGAAAGATTAATTGATATATTAGGTCCAGAAAAAGATGAAACTAAGAAATTTTATAAAAAGATAATTAAATATTTTGCTTTTTTTCATGACTTAGGAAAATTAACTAAGAGTAATCAAGAAAGAATAAAGAAAGGAGAAAAATTAGCTCACCCACACTCAATTTATGGTGGAATAATCTTTAGGTTGTTTTGTGAGAATACGGAATTTTCAAAAGAGTTGACTAATAAAGAAAAAAGAATAATTTATTTCATAATAAGATATCATCACACATCTTTTTCTGATTTTTGGAATAAAGATGAATTAATAGAAAGGGAAGAATATAAGAAGGAATATATAGAAGAGATTCTTCATGTGTTAGCAGATTTTTCTTCTTTATTCTATAAGTTTTTCTCTCTCCAACAAGATAAAGTTTTATATTCTATAAAAAACCAACTATCAAAATTATTAGAAAAAGTAAAAAAAGACGAAATAAATATTGCTAGTCAGCAGTATAAGTATTCTTCTACTATTGATGATTATATTGATGTTCTTTTCATATCTTCTATCTCTTTTTTGGCTGATAGACTAAGTGCGAACAATAATGGAGAAGAGTTTCTTAAAAAAATTGAAGAAGAAATTAACATAGAAAAATATAGTAAATTGGAGGAGAAGTTAAAATTTTATTTATCACAATTGCCCCACAATGAAGAAATTGATAAAGTAAGAAAAGAATGTCATGATGAAGTTATTCAAAATTTTGAAAAAGTTAATATTCAAAATTTAAGAATATTTAGAATCTCACTCCCAACCGGAATCGGTAAAACCTATATAGGTATTAGAATGGCACTTTCTATTGCAAAGAAGTATAAACTACCTGTCATTTATTCCTTGCCGTTTATCAATATTATTGAGCAAACTGATATAAATTTTAAAAAAATTTTTGGAGAAAAAAACGTAGAAAAGTTACATCATCTAGTATTTTTAGAAAATTTAGGAGAGGAAGATATTGAGGAAGTCATAAACTTTAAAATTTCACCAATATTAATAACTACTTTCTTTCAAGTTTTTGCTTCTTTATTTCCTCCTGCTCGTAGTTTTATTTTAAAATTTCCCATATTGATAAACTCATGTCTAATTTTAGATGAACTACAATCCTTTAATCCAGAGTTTTATTCAATTTTTGAAAAAATTATAGAAAAAATCATTGAAAGGGGATTTAAGTTAAGGGTAATATTAATGAGTGCTACTCTACCACCATTATTTAAGAATGCAAAGGATCTTACGAAAGATTTGAAAGAAAAATATTACAGCAAATTCAATAGATACAAAATGTCATTTAAAGGAGAAATTGAGATAGAAGAATATAAAAAGTATTTGTTAGAAAAAATTATTAATACTAATAAGAAAAGAATAGGAATAATTTGTAATAAAGTAGAAGAAGCTAGAGAGATCTTTATTTTTTTAAAAAAGTCTTTAAATTGTAATCAGTTATTAAATCTGCTTAGTATAAAATCTTCAACTGAATTTTCAGAAAAAATAAAAAAGTTAATTGAAGACGTATATAAAGCAAATGATTTTTCTCCAGAGTTTAAAAAGCTTGTTGGAGATTTTTTACAATCTATCGATTCAACATTAAAGGGTGCAGAAGTAATTTATTCTTATAATAAGGAGCATAACATACAGCTCCTCTATCTTGCTGCTAATCTTATAGATGGAATAAAAATTGAAAGGGTAAAGTTTCTTATTGAGCTAATGGAGAATTTAAAAAATAAAAAGGAAAGAGAAAAAAAACTTATTGTAGTTTCAACTCAGGTAATTGAAGCAGGAGTAGATTTTGATTTTGATATGATGTTTAGAGATTTTGCTCCATTTGACTCACTTATTCAGAGTTCGGGAAGAGTAAATAGAAGTGCAAATAATCCTTTGCCAGAAGAAATAGAAATATGGGAAGTTTTTGAAGAAAGAGAAAATAAGAAATATTCTTACTCTCCTATATATAGCGCTTTTCTAATTTCTCATACTAAGCAAGTCATTCCAAAAAATAAAATATTAGAAGAAAAAGACATTTTGGAAATTATGTACAAGTATTTAGAGAAAGTTGAATATTTAAAAAACCAAGATAAGTATGAAAGTATTATAGAAGGGTTGAAATTTATCGAAATAAGGACTAAATGCAGACTTATAGAAGATTGGTGGTCTGTTGAACTAATTTTAGATAAAAATAATATTTTTGAGTTGTACACAAAAATAAAGGAATATCTCAGATCAAAGTACACATATCGTTTAGTAAAAGAAAAAAAGGTTTTCTTTAGAAAAATACTACCATATTTATTGCTTCTTCATTCTAAAAAAGCATTAGC
Source organism: candidate division WOR-3 bacterium (assembly GCA_039804025.1). Classification (NCBI taxonomy): domain Bacteria; kingdom Pseudomonadati; phylum Caldifarciminota; species Caldifarciminota bacterium. Next base: position 1,499 of record JBDRZP010000043.1, on the reverse strand, counting down.
AAAAGAAGAAAAGGAAGAATTTATAACAAATATAAAAGAAGGAAAAATTTTAATAGAAAGAAAAGAAGATATTAGCTCATTACTTCCCCATTTACTAGAAAGTATCAGATTCTTCGTAAGAAATTCGGAATTTTATGATGCTGAAACTGGATTTAAACTTACAGGTTATGAAAACGTCTATATATTTTAGAGCTTATCAAGATTATGGAGACCAGCAACTATGAAAAAATTTCAAGAAAGTTTGAAGAAATATTTGAAAATGAGGTTTTGTTTACAGGAGTTCAAATAAATTATTTTATCCATTGTAAAACACAGCTTTGGTATTTTTCTCACTATGTTACACAGGAGCATGAATCAGAGCTAGTAATTTTAGGTAAGATATTACATGAAATTACATTTAAAGATATAGAGAAAGACATACTTATAGAGAAAATCTCTATAGATTTTATTAAAAAGGGGGATAAAGTTATTCTTCATGATGTTAAAAAGTCTGACAAATTTCAAGAAGCTCACTATTATCAACTACTTTACTATCTTTACTATCTCAAGCATGAAAAAGGTATTGAAAATGTAGAAGGAATAATTAATTATCCATCAAAAAGGAAAATTGTTGAAGTTAAGCTAACTCCTGAAAAAGAAATTGAATTACAAAAAATTTTTCAAGAAATTAAAAGAATAGTTTCTTTACCAAAACCTCCAAAACCAGAAAAGAAAAAATATTGTAGAAAATGTAGCTATTTTGAATTATGTTGGATTAATAAATAATTAAATGGGAAGAGTTAATTACTATGTTACTAGCAATGGAATTTTAAAAAGAAAACAAAATACAGTCTATTTTATTAAAAGGAATGAAAAAGGCGAAATAGAAAAGAAAGTTTTACCAATCAATAAAATTTATGCAATATATGCACATGGTAGAATAACCTTTTCATCTGCTGTAGTTTCATATCTTTCCAAGCATGGTGTACCAATACACTTTTTTAACAAATACGGTTTCTATGAAGGTAGTTTATATCCTAGACAAACTTTAGTATCTGGATATTTGTTAGTAAAACAAGTTGAACATTATCTAAATAAAGAAAAAAGGTTAGAACTAGCAAAAAAATTTGTTGAAGGTTGTGGAGAAAATATTATAAAAAATTTGCAATACTATGAAAGAACGAAAGGGGAATTGCAAGAAGAAATAGAAAAAATTAGATTTTTTATAAGAGAAATAGAGAAACAAAATGATATCCCATCAATTATGGCAATAGAAGGAAATATTTGGGATACTTATTATCAAAGTTTTAACAAGATTTTCCCTGAAGAATTTCATTTTGATAAAAGAAGCAGAAGACCACCAGAAAACATGATAAATTGTTTGATAAGTTTTGGTAATTCTTTAGTTTACTCAACAGTACTAACAGAAATTTATAACACTCAATTAAATCCAACTATAAGTTATTTACACGAGCCATTTGAAAGAAGATTTTCTTTAGCGTTGGATTTGAGTGAAATAT
>JBDRZP010000042.1 GCA_039804025.1 candidate division WOR-3 bacterium | reverse complement strand
ACAAAGGAAGTTTTTTTTATGTTGGTGATCCTAAACAATCAATCTACAGGTGGAGAGGAACAAGATGGGAACTTTTTGATGATATTATCAAAGAATTTGAGAGTAAGATTGAAGAAAAGGATTTTGAATTTATTTATAAAGATATAAATAAAAGGAGTTTAAAAAATATTGTAGATTTTGTAAATGATATATTTGATATTAAAAATTTAAAAAATTATTTTTCCAGAATAAGTGATAATAAGAAAAATTATATTAAATATTTTTCTGAAGTAGAAAGGGTATATAAGAATGTTAGACAGAAACCTGATAGTGATAAAAATTCTGGTGGTTATATTGAATTTAAAGTTATAAGGGGCTCAAAGAGTGAATCTGAGGATGAAATTCTTTTTTATTTAAAAGAAATTATTGATGATTTGTTAAAAAATAGAAAAAGAAGTTACGGTGATATTGCGATACTTGAGAGACAAAATAATGATTGTCAAAAGATTGTAAATTTCTTACTCAGTGAGGGTTATCCTGTTTATACCTCTTATGATGTTAGTATAGAAAATTTACCTTTGATAAGAACAATAATTTATTTCTTTAAGATTCTCGTAAATGAAAATGATAAAAATAGTTTCTTTAATTTAATTCAAACTGAATTTTTCTCAAAAATTTTTGAAGTGGATGAAAGAATTATTAAAAAGTTTCTTTTAAGTGATAAAAGAGATTTAGAGGAATTTTTTAAAATTTCTCCCCTTTTTGAAAAAACTTATAAATATTTTAAAGATTTATCTAAAATTTATTCTCCCTACTATCTTTTACTTGAATTTGATTGTGTTTTTAAAATTTCTGAAAAATTTTTAAAAGAGTACTTACATCTCCTATCCCTTTTAAAAGGAACATGTGAAGAGGTTGAGAATATATCAATTTATGAATTTGTAAAAAAATTTGAAAAGTTTCCCTACTTATTTTCTCCCTCTTCTAAGGATGCGATAAATGTTTTGACAATACATAAAGCTAAAGGACTTGAGTTTAATGTTGTTATTTCCCTTTTTTCTTCCTTTTTTGAATTTGAGGAAAGGGATAAATTTATTATTTATGATAAAGATGTTGAAAATCCAAGAGTTTATTTGAAAAAAGAATGTGATGAGGAAGTAAAACTTTATAATGAAACTTTAAACATAATTCAAGAGTTAAATTTGCTCTATGTTGCGCTGACAAGGGCAAAAGAAGAGATTTATTTTGTAATTTGTGATAATAATAAAAAAAATTATGGTAATTTTATTCTTGATTTTCTGAAAAGAAATTTTGGTGAAAGGGAATTTTATAAAATAGGTGAAAAAATAGAAGTTGAAAGAAGATTTTATGAGAAGGAAGAGTTAATTTTTTATAGAAGAAATCCTATTTCTATAAAGGAACTAAAAAATAAACTTTTTGTTAAAAGTGAATTTGAAAGCGAAGTTTTATATCACGAGGAATTATTAAGGGGTGAATGGATACATCTTGTTCTTTCTAATATAAAAAATTTGAATGAACTAAACTTTGATAAAGAAATTGAAAAATCCTATGAGAGGGCAAAATCACTTTGGAAAAGGTATGGATCTTTTGATGAGAGCACCTTTGAAAAAGTTATTTATTTTAAAACAAAAATCAAAAAGGAATTTTTAAGAGAATTCTTTTTTACTGATAAGAGAATAAGGACAGAATTTGAGGTGGTAAATGAAAGAGGAGAGGTTTATCGTATTGATAGAATAGTGTTTGATGATACAATCAAGGTTATAGAATTTAAAACAGGTAATGAAAAGTCTGATTCCCATTTTTTGCAGGTTAAAAACTATCTTAATATAATTAAAAAAATATTCGGTGAGAAGGTTAAAGGTTATCTTATATATTTAGACAGGGAGGAAGTTTATGAAATTTGAACCTGAAATTGTTATTTATAAAACACCTCAAAATATTTTAGAAAAAATATGTGATGAAATTTTAAAGGAAGGGGATGATTTTTCTGAAATTCTAATTATTTTTCCAAATAAAAGACCAAAGGTTTATTTAAAGAAAATTTTACATGAAAAATTAAAAAAGCCTTTTATAATGCCTCAGGTTTTTTCTTTTCAGGAATTTGCTTATAAAGTTTTAGTGGAAAAAGAAAGTTTTGAATTTATTGATATACTTGATGCTGTTTATATTTTAAAAGATATTTTTGATAAAAAGGATAAAAAAATTTTTGGAGAAAAGTTTTCTGATTTCTTTGAATGGGGTTTAAGGATATTAAAAGCAATGGATGAGCTTATTATGAATGAAGTTGATTTTGAAAAGGTAAAAATTTTAAAGGAATATGCTGATATTCCAGAAAATGTGAAGGCAATTCTTGACATATTGAAGGAAATTAAAGAAGAGTTTTGTGATGAGATTTTGAGAAGAAAAAAAATTTTAGATTTTATTTTATTTAAAAAATTGAAAGAAATGGATTTTGATCTTGATTATAAAAAAGTAATTTTTGCAGGTTTTTATGCACTTCTTCCCCTTGAAGAGTTTTTTATTAAAAGGATAATGGATAAGTGTCCAACAAAGATGATATTTTTGATGACGAGGGAAAGTGATGCCATATTTAAATTTTTGAAAAAGAATGGATTTAATTATAAAATAGTTGAGTCTGAACTTGAAAGGCCAAAAATTAATTTTATTAAGTTAAATGATTTTTATACTCAATCAATATATATCAGGGAAAAGTTAAAAGATGTTTTAAAAAGTAGAGATGCTACAAAAATTGGTATAATATTACCTGAACCCTTGCATCTTGAATCACTTATTGGTGAGATAGGAACTGATATAGATTCAGATTTTAATATCAGTATGGGTTATTCTTTTAGATTAACTCCCTTATTTTCTTTAATAAGGAATTTCTTTGAAGTTAGAAAAAGTTCAAAGGATAATAAAGTATATTTTAGTTCTCTTCTTAATTTTGTAAATCATCCATTTATTATATCTTGTTTTAAGGATGAGGTTATAAAAATTGATAATAAAGTGAAGAATTTGAATCAGGAAAAGGGCAAGGTTTATTTTTCATTTAATGAAGTTGTAGAAGATAGTTTTGATAGAGAATTCCTTTTCATTTTAAATTGTGTTTTTGTAGAGGTAAAGACTATAAAAAATTTTATTGAAAATATGAGAGAAATTCTTGGTATTTTATATAAGAGGATTAAAGGTAAAGAAAATACTCTTTTTGAAATTTTTATGAATGAAACTTTTGAAATTTTTAATAAACTTCTCCAGACAGAGATAAAGGATATTGAGTTTGAGATAGAGGATCTTTCTAAAATAATTTTATTTTATTTAAAAAGAGAAATCATTCCCTTAAGGGGGGATCCTTTAAAAGGATTTCAGATAATAGGGGTTCTTGAAGCAAGGCTTATTCCTTTTGAAGTTATTTTTTTCCTTGATTTAATAGAAGGAATATATCCTAAAAGTTATAAATATGACCCAATTCTACCTGAAAGTTTAAGGAAAATACTTAATTTACCTTCCTACAAAGAAAATGAATCCATTTATGCTTATAATTTTTATCAGATAGTAGAAAATGCTCATGAGGTTTATCTTTTATTTTATGAAGATGAAAAGAATGAGGGTTATTCTGAATCAAGATTTATTCAGAGACTTTTATGGGAAAAGGAAAAAGAGGAAAGAAGAGTTTTATATGATGAAATCCCCTTTTATAGTTATACTCCCCTTTTAACAAAAGAAAAAAGGAAAGTTATAGAAAAGGATGAAACGGTTATTAATATTTTGAAAAAGAAGGGAGAGGAAGGATTTCATGTTACAGAGATTGATGAATATTTAAAGTGTCCTTTTAGTTTTTATCAAAAAGTTATTTTGGAAAATAAAGAGGAAAAAGGTATAGAGGAAGATATTGAGAGCACAAAACTTGGTGAATTTTTGCACAGGGTTATGGAAGAATTTTATATCATGAATTTTAAAGATAGGGAGATTAGATGGAATGATAGTTTAAAGAATAATTTTTTAAATTTTTTGTCAGAAAAATTTGATGAATTTTTTGGTAAAGAGAGAGAAACTTTATGGGTAAGGAAAGAATATTTAATTTTAAAGATGGGAAAATTTATAGAAAAAATTAAAGAGGAAAAAGGAATTTTAAGAAGTGTAGAGGTAAGGGTTGAAGAAGTTATGAATATTGATGGTTTAGAAGTAAAGATAAAAGGAAAAATTGATAGAATAGATGAACTTTTTGGTTCTTTTAGGATTGTTGATTATAAAAGTTCAGGAAGTAATTTAAATTATCCTTGTGTTCCTTCTAATTTTAAGGATAGGAGGGAAATTAAAGAGGAGGTTAAAAGTCTTCAAATTCCAATTTATGCTTTGATTTACAGTAAGATGAATGATTCTTTAGTAAAAAGAGGAGCCTATTATATATTCAGTTCAGGAGAAATTAAAGAGTTTGAGTTTGGAGAAGTGATAAAAAGAACAAAAAAGAGTGTTTTGAATTTGAAGGAGGCGGAAGAAATTTTGTTTAATGTTTTGACTGAGATTTATAATAAGGATATTCCTTTTGAGCCAGATTCAAAGACAGGAAATTGTAAGAGTTGTCCTTATCGTGGTATATGTGGAGAGTTTTAGTTTGTAAAGATTTTTTATTTATAATTAATTTTAAAAGGAGGAAAAAATTATGGATGAAAAAATCAAGGAAATTCTTTTAAGTTATAGAAACATAGCGACAATAGGTTTTTCAAATAATCCTGAAAAGCCTGCGAGAAGGGTTCCTGCTTTTTTAATTTCAAAAGGGTATAATGTTATACCTGTAAATCCCAATCATGATAAGATTCTTGGCAGAAAAAGTTATAAAAGTTTAAAAGAAGTAGAAGAAGAGATTGATATTGTGCAGGTTTTCAGACCCCAAGAGGAGGTTCCGAAAATTGTTGAAGAGGTAATTGATAGGAAAAAATCAAGAGGTGATATTAAGGTTTTATGGCTTCAGGAAGGTATTAAAAGTGAAAGTGCTAAAAAGTTAGAAGAGTATGGAATAACAGTTATAGAGGATAGGTGTATGTATAAAGAGTATAAAAGATTGATAGAGGAAGGTTAAAAGTTTTTGGTAGCCGCAGGCTTTAGCCTGCGTAAAAATCATTAATAAAGGGGGATTTTTTAATTACACCGCTTATGAAAACTTCATGGGCTTTATAAGAACTTCTTACAAAAGGACCTGAAGCACAGTATAAAAATCCCATTTCAAGTGCAATTTCTTTATAATATTCAAATTTTTCAGGATGAATGTATTCCTTTACTTCAAGGAATTTTTTATGGGAAGAAGGTTTTAAATATTGACCTATTGTTACTATATCAACCCCTACTTCTCTTAAATCCTTTAAGGTTTTTATAACTTCTTCTTCAGTTTCTCCAAGACCAAGCATTATACTTGATTTTGTGTAAATATGTGGTTTTAATTTCTTGGAATTTTCAAGAACTTTTAAACTTATTTTATAACTTGCTCTCCTATCCCTTACAACCGGTGTTAACCTTTCAACTGTTTCTACATTATGGGAGAGAACATCAGGCTCTGAATCAAGGACTGTTTTTAAAGAATCTATGCTTCCCTGAAAATCAGGTATTAAAGGTTCTATGAAGATTTGAGGATTTAATTTTTTTATTTCTCTTATAGTTTTTGCAAAATGTAGGGCACCACCATCAGGCAAATCATCCCTATCTACAGAAGTTATTACAACATATTTTAAATTCCATTCTTTTATTGCTTCAGCAACTCTTCTCGGTTCATCAGGGTCCAAGTATCCACCTGGATTTCCTGTTTTAACATTACAAAATCTGCACCCTCTTGTGCATATATCCCCCATAATCATTATAGTTGCTGTTTTTTCTCCCCAGCATTCATTAATATTTGGACAGAGTGCTTCCTCACAAACAGTATGAAGTTTTTTTATTTTTAAAGTTTTTTTAACTTCAGCATAGTTATCATTAAATGAAAGTTTTATTTTAATCCAATCTGGTTTTCTTATATTCAATTTAAAAAAATTTTACGCCCCGGGCAGGACTCGAACCTGCAACCTTCGGGTTAACAGCCCGCCGCTCTGCCTGTTGAGCTACCGGGGCGTCTTTTTAATTATAACTTAAATTAAAAAAATTTTCAATTATTTAGGGGGCAGGACTCGTAAGCCGGATTCTGTTTAAGGTGGTCATTTATCTATGCGGCTACCCGGGGATTCGTGGGAGCGGGCCACTCCCATAACCTCCCCTGTTTGCCTTGCTCCGGGTGGGGGTTGCAAAGATCCTGATATAATTTATCAGGATAGGGGCATCTCACCCCTTCATCACGGGTTACCCCGTGACCGGTGGGCTCTTACCCCACCTTTTCACCCTTACCCTCCCTATAAAGGGATAAGGCGGTATTTTTTCTGTTGCCCTTTCCTTCTTCCCAAGAAGGGAAGAACCTTCTTTTTCAGAAGGCACCCTGCCCTCTGGAGTCCGGACTTTCCTCCCTTCCCTTTTAAAGGAAGAGCGACCACCCGGTCCTACCCCCATTTCCTATATTAAATTATAGGTCCTTTTATAAAATTTTCAATACTTTCCACAAATTCTTCTGATGCCTTTTCATCCTTTTTTAAAAGGTCTTGAATAACAAAAAGATAATACTTTGTCATTTCAGGATCATTTTTTTTAAAAGAATTAAAATACTTTCTTATAAAAAATATTTCCCTTGAATGAATACCAAGTAAAACCATTAAACTGGTGTAAAGCTCCTTCCCTTTCTTGTTTTTCTTTAAAAATTTTAATTTTTTCTTTAACTCTTTCATTTTCTTCTCAGAAGAAGAAAGAATTTTAAGTTTTTTCTTATCATAACAAATTTCAGGATTATTTAAATTAAGCCTTAAAAAATCTATTAGCTTCTTGTGCTCCTCTGAATAACTTTTCAAAAAATTTAACATTCTTTGATATTTTTTATAGTTTCTTAATTTTTTATTTAAGATTATGGTTAAATATATCCTCTTCATCAAAAGCCCTATTAATGTAAAGAAAATTTTAAATATTTCCATCAAAAAAATATAAGATAAAAAATGAAAAAAATCAATATTTTACCTTATTCTTAAATTATGAAGTTAATTTTTTTCTTTATGTTTTCTTTGAGTTTTGTAAGACCTTACCCCTTTCAAAGGAGTTCTCCAGGATATGATGTGTTGCATTACAATATAAATTTAAAAATAAGACCCGAAACAAGAAATCTATCAGGCTATGTAGAATTTATAGTGGTTGTTACAGAAAATTCACTTAACAGTATTAAATTTGAGGCAGATGATCTTTTCATTGATAGTGTTCGCATTATGAATAGAAAAATTTTAAGCTTTTTTTATCCTGATTCTGACCTTGTTGAATTTGTTCTTCCTTACAGAATTTTTAAAGGCGAAACATTAACTTTTAAAGTATACTTTTATAAATTTTATCCTGGCAATTTTCCAGTTGATAAAATGAGGGGAGTTTTCTTTCACCCGAGCAGTATGGTTTTTACTTTCTCTGAACCCCAGGATGCAAGAAGGATTTTCCCCTGCTGGGATGAACCCTATGATAAAGCAACACTTAAAATTAAATTTAATGTCCCTTATGGATATGAAGCCATTTCAAATGGACTTTTAATGCAAAAATCAGAATACCCTCAACATGATTCCACTGTTTTTGTTTTCTATGAATCCCACAATATAGCAACATACCTCATTGCTTTTTCTATTTATCATAAATATCAGATTCTTTATGATTACTATCAGGATAACCCCCTTTTTTATTATGCAGTAGACGAAAAGAATAGAATTGTTGCTGAACGTTTAAAACCTTTTCACAAAGAAGCAATAGATTTTTTTTCAAAAAGATTTCTCAATTACCCTTTTTCTAAATATGGAGTTGTCTCAATTTTTGATTTCCCCGGAGGAATGGAGAATCAAACAATAACTTTCGTAAATCCAGGATGGTGGAGTGATACAAGTAACATT
>JBDRZP010000041.1 GCA_039804025.1 candidate division WOR-3 bacterium | reverse complement strand
GAAAAAAATAAAAGCAGGAAGAATGGGGGAGGATCCTTCTTATGAGTTATCTGAATTTCTCAAAAATCTTGGATTTGAAATGGGTAGATTAAAGACAGGAACCTCACCAAGAATAGATATAAAAACCGTTGATTTTTCCCTTGCTCAGGAACAGAGAGGTGATGAACCTCCAAGGGGTTTTTCCTTCAGGAATTTTTATTTAAAAGTTGAGCAGATTCCAGCATGGATAACCTATACAAATGAAGAAACTCATAAGATTGTAAGGGAGAATTTAAATGAGTGTCCCCTTTTTATAGGTGATATAACAGGAATCGGTCCAAGGTATTGTCCTTCTCTTGAATTAAAGGTTGTTAATTTTCCTGATAAAGAAAGACATCAACTTTTCCTTGAAATTGATGGAAGAAATTCTAATATAGTTTATATAAGTGGTCTATCCACATCTTTTTCAGAGGAAATTCAGTATAAAATTTTAAAAACAATACCTCCTTTAAGGAATGCAAAAATTTTAGTTCCTGGATATGCAATAGAATATGATTTTATAAATCCTCAGGAACTCAATCCGTGGCTTGAGACAAAGAAAATAAGAGGTTTATTTTTAGCAGGTCAGATAAATGGAACAACAGGTTATGAGGAGGCTGCTGCTCAGGGAATTGTTGCAGGGATAAATGCTGTTTTATATCTTGATAATAAAGATCCCTTTGTTGTAAAAAGAAATGAGGGATATATAGGTGTTATGATAGATGACCTTGTAACAAAGGGAGTTGATGAGCCATACAGGATGTTTACATCAAGAGTAGAATACAGATTAACTTTAAGACAGGATACAGCAAAAGAAAGATTTTTACCTTATGGTTATAAATTCGGGCTAATAAAGAAAAAAGAATGGGAGGAATTTTTAGAAGAAAAAAGAGTTTTTGAGGAGATTATAAGTTTTTTAAAACAAAAAAGGATAAAAAGAAAGGAGGCAGAGAAATTTTTGAAAATTAAAGATTTACCTGAATCAATAACCCTATTTGATCTTATTAAAAGGGATAATAGAATTTATGATATTTTAGAGGAAAGGGGAATAATAAAGAAGGTTAAGGAAAATGTTAAGGAAAGAATTATAAGTGAAATCCATTATGATGGTTATATCCAAAGGGAAATGAATGAAGCAAAAAGAGTAAGTAAAATTGAATTAAGGGAAATACCTGAAAAAATAGATTTCTGGAAAATTCCGAATGTTTCCTATGAGGCAAAGGAAAAGTGGAGTAAAATTAGACCAAGAACTTTTGCTCAGGCATTGAGAGTTCCTGGTATAAGAATTACAGATGCTCTTTCACTTTATTACTATTTAAGAGAAACAAAAAGGGATAATTAAACTTCCCATTCTAAAGTTATTTCTATAACATCATCACCTTTTGCAATACTTTTGGTAATTTTACTTTTTAAATTTTTTAATCCCTTAATTTTGAAGGCAGAATAAATTCCTCCTTCAAGCCTTTTTTCAAAAAAAGGGTCTTTAAAAGGAATGTCACTTACAATAATTTTAACCTTACCTTTTTCTGGCTCAAATTCTTCTATTTTAAAATTTCCGAAATTAAAGTAATACTTAAAAGCAAATTCAAGGATACTATTTACAAAACTTTGGAAGTCTGATACATCAAATATTATTTTAAAAGGACCTTCATAGGCTCTTTGAACAGAATATTCTCCTATCTTAAACATTAATTCCTCTTTATTGCCCTCATAAATTTTTAAAAGATAATCAACAATTTTTAAAAAGTCTTCAAGATCATAAAATTGGGATTCTATAATCTCTTCACTAAAAAATTTTTTTAATTCCTGTGGAAGAATATCAAAGAATTTTTTAAAGGTATTAATTCCTAACTTTTCATTTATAAATAATTTTAAATTTGTAAAGGTAATACCCCTTATTTTTAATTCTTTGTTATTCATTTATATGTTATCACATACTCTAAGAGATTATCACCCTTTGAAACTCTTTTTGTGATATCAACTTTTATCTCTTTAAAACCCTTTATTTCACCTGCTGCTTCCAGGGCACCCCTTATTCTCTCTTCGCAAAAAAAATCAATATCAGGCATATCTGTTATATGAATAACAATTTTTTTATTTTCAAGTTCTGCACTTTTAATTTCAAATTTACCAAAACTGTAAAAATAGTTATAAACCATACTCCCGACCTGATAAATATAAGTTTTTATATCAGTTTTTTTAAATAATTCCCTAAAGGAACCTCTTTCAAATTCCCTTTTTATTGAATATTTACCAATTTCTCTGAATTTTTTTATATCACCTTTAAAAATTTTCTCAAAAATTTCTTTATGTAAAAGTTTTAGAAGTTCATAGGGGTAAAAGAGAGCTTCTATTATTTCACCTTCAAGAAATTTTGAGATTTCCTGAGAAAACTCCTTTAACTTTTCCTTATAGTTTTTTTCTCCAAGTTTCTCTATTAAGAAAATCCTTGTAACCAAAAATAAACTACCTCTTACTTTTAATTCCAAATTTTTTTATTAAATGCCCCCGGAGGGACTTGAACCCCCGACCTGCAGTTTAGGAAACTGCCGCTCTATCCTCCTGAGCTACGGGGGCATTTTTTAATTTTATAATAATTTTTAAGTTTTTGCAATTTTTAAATAGAAAAAGTATTAATTAAATATGAAAAAGATAACAGAGGATACAAATATAGAAGAAATTTTAACCCTTTATCCTGATAGTGTTTCTATATTTTTAAAATATGGTATTCCTGCTATTTCTTGCGGAGAGCCTATATGGGGTTCAATAAAGGAAAATGCTCTCAAATACGGGGTTAAAAACCTTGAAGAACTTCTTGAAGAGTTAAATAAATTAGTTTCAGAAAAAAAATTAGGTATTTCCTTTAAAGATTTTAGCCTCTAAAATAGTTCCTGCATAAGTATTTTTTACTTTTTCTATTACACAAGTAACCTCTTCTCCTAAATAATTTGCTCCTTCTTTAACTATTACAGGGGTATCATCGGGTAAAAATCCTATTCCTTCATCGAAATATCTTCCTTTTTTTAAAATTTTTATTTTGATAACATCTCCTTCTTTAAGTTTTGTTTTAAATATTTTTACAATTTCTGGAAAATAAAAAAATTGAATATTTGATTCTTCTAACTTTTCTTTAAGTTTCTGATCGGATATAATTATTTTTTTCTTCTTTCCTTTAAAAATTAAATCTTCAATATTTTTGTTTACTAATTTTAAAAATTTATTTTTATTCTTTTTTTCAATTTCCTTTAAATAAAAAATAAAATTTTCTCTTTCTTCACCTGTAAGATTTTTTATGTATTCTTCAAATTTTTGATAATCAATTTTTGACATAATAATTTTAAAATAAAATAGATCCTTAACAAAAAGTTCAAGAAACCTTTCATCTTTTAGTGTTTCAAAGTCAATTATAAATTGTGGAATTTTTTCCCTTTTTTTAGAAATTAAAAATAAAAGTATTATCAATAAAATTAAAAGAAAAATCAGAAGGTAATTACTGTAAAAAATTATATAATCAAGGAAAAACATTTATTCTTAAAATATCCTTTAAGTTTTTTATGCTTAAAAAATCTTTATCAGAATTTTCAAAATAGGGAATAATTCCCCTATTAAATCCTTTCCTTTTTGCTTCTTGAATTCTTTTTTTATAATCCCTTACATTTCTTATTTCACCAGCAAGTCCAATTTCTCCAAAACTTATAAAATTCTCTGGAAGTTCAATATTTTTATAGGAGGAGATAATGGAAAGGGCAAGGGGTAAATCACCAGCAGTTTCATTTATCCTTATCCCCCCTGTTACGTTAACATAAACATCGTATTGATACAAGGGTAAATTCAGATATTTTTCTAAGCAGGTTAAAATCATTGAAAGCCTTCTTATGTCAAACCCTTGAGTTTCTCTTCTCGGAACAGGGAAAAAAGTTTTTGAAACAAGGGATTCTATCTGAACCATTATTACCCTTTTACCTTCCACCATTGGGAAAATTATAACTCCAGGTGCTTTTAATTCAGAAACAAATAGTCCTAAGGTATCCTTTACTTCCAAAAGTCCCTCTTCCTGCATTTCAAAAATTCCTATTTCGTCAGTTGAACCAAACCTATTTTTAAAAGGTCTTAAAATTCTTAAGTTTTCCCTTTTTTCGCCCTCAAGATATAAAACACAATCCACCATATGTTCAAGGGTTTTGGGTCCTGCGATTTCTCCTGTTTTTGTTACATGACCTATTAAAAAGGTTGTAATATTTTCCCTCTTTGAAATTTTCAAAAAAAAGGAACCTACATCTCTAACTTGAGAAACACTTCCAGGAGAAGAGGGATTAAGGGGGTTAAAAACCGTTTGAATTGAATCAATAATTAAAAATTCCGGTTTTATTTCTCTAATTTCTTCTTCTATTGATTCAGTGTCAGAACTTTGTGATATCCATATATTTTCACCTTTAATTTTAAGCCTTTCAGCCTTCATTTTAAGTTGTTCCCCTGATTCCTCAGCAGAAACAAAGAGAATCTTTTTTCCCTTATTTGAAATTTTTTCAGCAATAATAAGTAAGAGGGTTGTTTTACCTATACCAGGGTCACCACCAAGTAGATATAAACCACCTTCAACAAGACCTCCTCCAAGAACTCTATCTACCTCATTTATTCCTGTTTCGATAAATTTTTTAGTTTTGAGTTTAATATCAGTGAATTTAAAAACTTCACCTTTTTCTTTTAAATTTTTATTTTTTAATTCCCTGAAAGAATCCCATGAACCGCATACAGGACATCTTCCAAGCCATTTATAAGATTCATAGGAACAATTTTCACATATATAGATTACTTTTTCTTTTTTCATTTAAAATATTGAAAACTTAAAATATTTCCTCGGATCACTCTTTATATCCTTTAATAAATTTTTAATTTCAGTTAAAAGGGAGTCAACTTTTCTATAAGTTGTATCTTCTAAAATTAATTTTTTAAGTGTTCCTTCGCTTTTTTCAATCTTTTTTAAAAGGGTATCAGACCTTTCAATAAGGGAAGATAGACCCTTTAGATTTTCTGTAAATTCAGATACACTTTCTCCTGTTTTTTCCCATGTATTTAAAAATCTTGATAAGTCCTTAGAAACATTTTTAATTTCCTTTAATACTTCATTGCCTGTTTTATCATAAGTTAAAACAAGTTCTTTTACTCCTTTCAAAAGTAAATTTAAAGAATCTATAAGTTTTTCACCTTCTGATATCAGATTGCCTATATCCCATCCAGTTTGTCCTTCAATTCGGGATAAAGGTGGATATTCTTCTCCATTTCCCTGTTTAATAATAAGTCTTTTTCTTCCAAGGAACCCTTGATTTTCAACAATAATTTTTGCACCTTTTCTTAATTTTAGACCATCAATAAAAAATCTTATAATGACTTTATCTCCCTCAATCCAGAGTTTTTCAACTCTTCCCATATTTATTCCCATCACTGTTACTATATCACCTCTTTCAAGCCATGAGGCATCAGGAACAACTGCTTCATAATAGAATCTATTTTTTGCTATCTTGAATTCAGTAAAAAATATATAAAGAAAAACAAGGACGAGGATGGAAATAAATACAAAAAGACCAGCGAGTAATTTCTTTTTTTCCATTTGAATTTTAGATTATAAGGTTTTTAAAATTAAAAATGAAAGATTTACCTCCTTTTATTTTAACTCGGGTTGAAGATGTAATTAACTGGGGTAGAAAGTATAGTTTATGGCCTTTAACCTTTGGTCTTGCCTGTTGTGCAATTGAAATGATGGCAACAACTGATCCATTATTTGACCTTTCGAGATTTGGAGCAGAGGTTTTTAGACCCTCACCGAGACAGGCAGATTTACTTATAATTGCAGGAACAGTAGCTTTAAAAATGGCACCTGTTATTAAAAGACTTTATGAAGAAATGCCTGAACCAAAATGGGTTATATCAATGGGAATATGTGCTTCAACTGGTGGTCCCTATTACAGGAGTTATTCGGTTTTAAAAGGTATAGATAGGGTAATAAAAGTTGATGTTTATGTTCCAGGATGTCCTCCGAGACCTGAAGCCCTTTTATATGCCATTCAAAAGTTACAGGAGAAAATAGAGAAGAAAATTTGAAAAGTCTTATAAATTTAATAGAACATAAACTAAATAAAGAAAAAATTCAATTCAGTTTAGAAATAAAAGATATTTTAACTTTAAAAATAAATAAGGAGAATTTATTAAAAGTATTTAAAATATTAAGATATTCTGAGGAGCTTTTATTTGATTATTTAATAGATATAACAGCCTGTGATTATAAAGAAAAAAATATTTTTGAAGTTATTTATCACCTTTTGTCTTTTATAAGAAATGAAAGGATAAGAATTAAAGTGGAACTTGAAAGAGAGAAACCTGAAATTGAATCAGTATGTTCAATTTATCCTGGGGCTAACTGGTTTGAAAGGGAAGTTTACGATCTTTTTGGTATTAAGTTTTTAAATCATCCTAATTTAAAAAGAATTTTATTATGGGAGAGTTTCCCGGGTTATCCTTTAAGAAAAGATTATAAACTTGAAGAAGAAGGTCCTATTCCAACTCTTGAAGATATTTACTAATGGAAGAGTTAATTGAGCTTAATATTGGTCCACAGCATCCTGCGACCCACGGAGTTATGAGGCTTAAAATTTATCTTGATGGTGAGAGGGTTAAAAAAGCAGAGACAATAATAGGTTTTCTCCATAGGGGTTCAGAAAAAATAATGGAAAATTTGCCCTATCAAAAAGCAATGGTATGGACTGATAGAATGGATTATACTGCCCCTATATTACAGAACTGGGCTTATGTTCTTGCAGTTGAAAAACTTTTAAAAATAGAAGTTCCTGAAAGAGCTGAGTATATAAGGGTAATTCTTGGAGAACTTCAAAGGATTGCTGCACATCTTATATGGCTTGGAACCCATTTACTTGATTTAGGTTTAATGACAGTTTTTATGTATGCCTTTGAATTAAGAGAAAAGATACTGGATTTTTTTGAAGAAATATCAGGACAGAGGATGAATCCTTCCTTTTTTAGAATAGGTGGTGTTGCTGCTGATACACCCCATGGATGGCTTAAAAAAGTTAAAGATTTCCTTCCTGAGGTATTAAATAAAATTATTGAAATGGATGAAATTATACAGAAAAGTTTAATTTTTGAAAGGAGGACAAAAGGTATAGGAGTAATTCCACCTGAAATGGCTCTTGAATATAATGTTACAGGTCCTGTATTAAGGGGTTCTGGTATAAAATATGATGTTAGAAAAAATTTCCCTTATTCTGTTTATCCAAAGATAGATTTTGGAATTCCTGTTTTTTATGATGGTGATGTTTATTCAAGATATAGGGTAAGGATTGAAGAAATGAAGTGGTCAATTAAGATAATAGAACAGGCAATTGAAATGATTCCTGAGGGTGATGTTTTAATAAATGACTATAAAGTTGTTCCACCCCCAAAAACAAAGATTTATAATTCAATTGAAGAAATGATTCATCACTTTTTACTTGTGACAGAAGGTTTTCCTGTTCCTGAGGGTGAGGTTTATGCTTCTGTTGAAAGTGCAAAGGGTGAGTTTGGAGTTTATATTGTGTCTGATGGGTCAAATAAGCCTTACAGGGTTCATATAAGGTCCCCTTCTTTTGCAAATTTACAGATTTTAGAAAAGATATTGCCAGGGCATTTAATTTCTGATCTTGTTGCAATTATTGGATCTTTAGACCCTGTATTTGGTGAGGTAGATAGGTAAAGGAATGAAATTTAATTAAACTCTTTTAATAACTTCTGATAGAAGTATCTCAAGTCTCTTATTTCCTTCATCAATCATTCTCTGTGTTTCCATTATGAATTTTTCAAGTCTCTTATTTCCTTCGTCAATCATCTTTTGAGTTCTTTCAAGTATTTTTTCTGTATCTTTTTTACTTTCTTCAATCATCTTTTGTGTTGCTTCAATCATCTTCTTTGCTCTTTCATCTTCTTTTTATATAAGTTTGTTTGTAAAATAAGATAAAATAAGTGGTTGAATTAAAGCAAGAGTTCCTAAGATTAGTGCATTAATATTCGCTGTTTCAGTTGTCATATTTTAATCTTAAAATAAAGATTTATTTAGGGTTAAAAAATAAAATTTTTTAATCATAAAAAATATATATAAAAAAGACCCTGAGAAAAGGGTTAAATAAGGGGTTGAAAAAAAAAAAAAAAAAAAAAAAAAAAAAAAAAAAAAAAAAAAAAAAAAAAAAAAAAAAA
>JBDRZP010000040.1:8654-8991 GCA_039804025.1 candidate division WOR-3 bacterium | reverse complement strand
GGCACGGTTGCCTCCGGTGGATTGTGGACAGAGGAGTATCTTCCTCAGGATACTATTCTTTACTCACTGGGTATGTTTACTTCACCAAGGGTGGAAAATGATGCCCAGAAAGGCGTTTTTAAAGCAAACTCACCACAAGAAGAAGCAAAACTGGTTTCAGAATTTTTTGAAAAAGCAATTCCAGAAGTCATTCAAATAGGTGGAAATCAAAACATAGGAAAAGGGTTTGTAAGGATAAATATTTTAAAATAAAAGGAGGCTTAGCCATGCCTGAAAAAGAAACATTAATTACAAAACTTGAAAAAGGAAGAGCTGAGTTTGTTTATAAATGTGTAGA
>JBDRZP010000040.1:0-8611 GCA_039804025.1 candidate division WOR-3 bacterium | reverse complement strand
GGATGGCAAAATAACAAAAGAAAAAATAGAAGAAATTTTAAATAATCCTGAAAATTATGCTTTAAAAGAGAAAGAACTCACTTCTAAAGAAGAAAAAGAGATTTTAAAGCAATACAAAAGTTTACTCAAAGATTATCGCTCCCATATCCGTAAAATTCCGCAGATGATTCTTTCAAATGGGCTTGGTCAAACCCTTGCTTTTGTTTATGCAAAAAAGGAAGAGGGAAATGCCTACGATTTAATCTATAAACAACTAACTGATTACCTAAAAAGTGATTCAACCGCCAGAATAAAAATGCCAGAAAATCAAAATGAGCTCATTGAATGGGTTATTTCCCTTGACTCATATAACTACAGGTATGTAACAGAAGAAGTTCTTGCCTTCTTAAATTGGCTTAAGAAGTTTGCTGAGGGGATGATTGAAGGAGAAGGGGGAGAAGAATGAGTGTTAATTTTTCAATAAGTAATTTAGGTAATAAATATTTGCCAAAAGATACTTTTAATGTATTCTCAACCATATCGTCATTTTCCGAGGAAAATAACTTCTTTTATCTTTTCAATTTTCCAAAAATCATAAATTGGAAAATAAGAATAAATGAAGATATCCAAAGATTTAAATGGGATCAAAATTTCTTAAAACAGATTACGACAAGAAAAGATAAAATGATTGAGAAGCTACAGAAATCTGGATTTAATTGTAAATCAATATCTGCCTTCTGTCCATGGCGTCTTGTAATTGGTCTTGGTGCTTCCCATCCTCAGGAGACTTCAATGACACTTCATCATATTTATGGAATCCCTTATATCCCTGGAAGTGCTGTAAAGGGTATTACAAGACACTGGGCTGTTTTAAAATTTGCTGAAGAAAAAACTAAAATAGAGAATAAAAGTTTTAAAGACTCAATTGATGAAGTTGCCAAAGCTTTAGATACCGGAAATGATTTAGGTTTTTCCCTTGATAATATAGACTTTAAAAAAGTTATTGAGATCTTTGGCACCCAGAAACAGGCAGGTAAAGTAATTTTTATGGATGCCTATCCTGTTAATAACATTAATTTAAAAATTGACATAATGAATGTTCATTATCCTGAATATTATTCCGGAGATAAACCGCCAGCTGATTGGCAGAATCCTGATCTTATAAAATTTTTAACTGTTGAAAAAACAAAATTTCAATTTTGCTTACTTTCCCGTGAAAATAATTTATTAAATATAGCAGAAAGATTACTTAAAGAGGCATTAAAAGAACATGGTATAGGTGCCAAAACAGCTTTAGGATATGGAATTTTTGAAACTTAGGAGGAATAAAAATGAAGGAGTTTCATATTATAAGTAGCGGTGTATCCATTTTAACTAATGCTCAAAGGGCAGGTATATTACCACAGGATAAAAAAGTGGCAGATGAAGATTATTGGGAAATGTTATTACGAAATCCGTCAGAGATCAATAAACTTAAAGAGTTTGTTAAACATGACCCATATAGAAACTCGGCGGAATTGAATACTTTTTTAAGAGTGGTTAAAGATAAAAATCCCGAAGAAATTGAAGTTTATCTCTTTGGGACAAAGACAAGTTCAAATGAACTGTGCAGAAGAGTAATAGAAGCATATTTGAAGGAATTAGGTTTTAGGTTGTATACCCCTATTGAAGTAAGTGGATACTTTTGGGAGGCAAAGTTTGATGAAAAATATGCTATAGATGAATTTAAGCGGGGTATTTCTGAGCTCCTTGATAGATTAATTTATCTTGCAAAAAGGAAAAAAGAAGAGGGTTATAAGGTTTATTTCAATCCAACAGGAGGGCTTAAAGCCCATGTGATTACTACAGCTTTGGCAGCATTTTTAGTAGAGGCAGAAGTGTATTATATGAATGAAGAGTTTAATGAGGTGGTATTTATGCCTTCACTTTTTTACATTCCAAAAGGTAAAGAGGTTGAGATTTTACGAAGGTTATCTATTATTAAGTATTTATCTGGTAAAGATGCAGAAAAATTGTATTTAGATACACCCAATGAAATAGAAAGATTACTCACTTATGGATTGATAACTGTAGAAAAGGATGAGTCTGACAGAATTTATCGCATAAAACTTACAGCAAAAGGAAAATTTTTGAATGAAAGATTAGGGGATTGAAATGCTAACCCTTTACACTCCAGCAACTGGTTTTCCTGATTTGGAAATTAAGATTGCCTATGGATTGGCAAGGGTTGCGATTGAGACATTCGGTGGGGAAAAAGTTACTATTAAAGATGAAGGTGGTTTTTACAAAATAAAGATTGATATAGAGGAATTTGACTTCAACACACTTAATAAAACCTTTAATTTCCTGTGCAAAAGATTACTTGCATCAATTTTTATACCATTTAATACACCAGGGATAACAAGTAGGAGTGCAGAGAGTATAAGTGTATCGGAAGAAGAAGCATTCTCTCTTAACATTTATAAATCAATTATCACTCTTGCTGAAAATAGGGAAAGAGAGAATTTTTGCAGGCATAGATTAAGAAAGACGGTCAGCAATGTGCTTGGCTTTACTGCCGCAGCAACTACGGGAGTTTTATGTAAAAGAGATGGAGTAGATATTACTTTTTACAGAGGCCAACCAAGAAGACCAACTAACCCCAGAGACATTTGCAAAACCTGTGGCTTGCTGGCACTTCTTGGTATATGGTATGCATCTTTTATTTTTAATATATCTGATAGGGAAGTAATAATCATTCCGGTCCCTAAGGAGGAAATTAGCGGCAATAGACTCCAAGAGGTCTTTGCTTTACAACACCAAATCAGAAAAGAAAGGTTTAATAGTAAAATTTCTCAAGTAGTTATTCCTCTTGTATTTTTATCTAAGATTCCATCTTCAGCAGATATTTTAAAAGGATTTGACTTATTTATAGCAGTATTGAGCCGCCAACAGGGTTATCATGTAGATGGCCTTTTTCTAATATCTATTGAGAATTACTTAAAATTTATAAGAGAGACACCTTATAATATTGCGGTAGTTGAAAATATATATAGGAAGGATGCATATGGAGCGCTACAGGAATTGAACAATGCTATTTATCACAAGAATAAATCTGCTCTTCTAAAATTTGCCCGTCTTTATGTTCAGGAAACATCACCCCAAAAGGGTGATTGGGTAAGTCTTTTATACCCAGAAACAACAAAATATCTTTTAAAGGAGGTGGCTATGATAAAAGAAGAAATTATTAAAAATACATCTTTGCTAAGTCTTGCAAAGACATTAAGATATTTTATAAAAGAAAGAAAATATGGATATGCGGATGCCATAAGAAATGCAAAAAGGGAATCTAAAGATTTTGAAGAAACAATAACAAAGATGTTAAGAGAAGGAAGATTGCGTTTGGAACAAAAAGAACCTATACATCTTCCAACTGACTATGAGATCCAAGAAATTTTTAGACTTGCAAACGAGGATTTTGAATCTACTAAATTAGCCCTTGTGATGCTCGCCTTTTCTTTTCCATCAAAACCTGAAGAGAAGGATAAACCGATAAATACTATCAAAAATGAAAAATAAAATAATAAAGAAACTTAAAGAGCATCTTCCTGAGATTAAAAGCAGATTTAAGGTAAAAGAGATCGGTGTTTTTGGCTCACGAATAAAAGGTAAAGCAAAAAAAAGAAGTGATATAGATATTCTTGTTGAATTTGAGAAGGGCAACAAAACTTTTGATAATTATATGGAACTCAAATTTTATCTTGAAAATCTTTTTGGCTGCAAAGTAGATCTTGTCCTTAAAAGCGCCTTAAAAGAGGAGCTCAAACAGTATATTTTATCAGAGGTTATTTATGTCTAAACGTAATCCCGAGATTTTTTTAAAAGATATTCTGAAGAGCATCCAAAAGATACAAATTGAAGATATTTTAAAGGAGTTAAACAAAAAATAGGAGGTGAAACATGCTAAAATTTGTAACATTTGCAGTAAGGGTTCAATTAAATGTCCACGACCTCAATAATGAGGCAGTGGCAGGAAATGTAACTGATATAAGGATTATGGAGTTTCTTGATGAAAACGGCAATAGGGTTGAAGCACCAGCAGTATCAGGTAGGATGCTCAAACACTGGCATTATGAAGGGATGAGAAAGTTAGGCTCAGAGCAAGGCTTGCCTTTCTGTGATGCCTGTAAGATTGGTGAACCTGTAAGACCGGCAAAACTGGAAAATAATATTCTTTCTCATAAAAATGCTATTGTGGAAGGACAGGTGGCTGTTATTAAGAAATGTGCTATTTGTGATATTCACGGGTATCTTGCAGCAATTGCAGGAGAAGGAAAAAGAGGAAAAAAAGCATCTGAAGAAGAGGAGGAGCAAGAAAGTGTTTCTGAAAGAAGAAGTTCAAGAGTTATGTTTTCTTGGCTTATGCCTATTTTAGGTAGTGAGTCTCCTTCAAAGCAGGTTATTCATTCAAGAGTCAAAAGTGGAATTGACTTTGATGATAAAAAGCTTGTTTCTCAAATGCCATTCCACAAATCTTATGCTTCAGGCATCTATACCTTTGTTTCTGCTCTTGATGTGGATAGAATTGGACTTGTTGAATTAAATCTTGGAAGTAAAAATCCTTATGCAGTGGAAGATAATGACCGAAAAAAAAGAATAAAAGTTGCCATTGAAGCATATCGCCTGATGCTTTCAGGTCAGATAGGCGCGAGCCTTTCCCATGCCATTCCCCATGTAAATCCTGTAGAGGTTCTTGTGGCATATTCTGAAAAAGGACCATTGCCGTTTCCTGTTTCACCTATGTATTCAGATTATATTTCCAAAACAATAGGATTAATGCCTGAGGATGCGACCCTTCTTTACTGGGGAAGTGAAACCCCAGAGGGAGTTGTAAAAAAGAATAGTATTAATGATATCTTGGATGAGCTACTAAGCAAAATTGGATAATGAAGGCTCTGGTCTTTAATATAAGGCTGAATTCCCTGTATTCCATTAGGATTCCTTTTACATGGCAATCTGCCTTAACTTATCCAGTGCTACCACCTTCTGCTGTAATTGGGATGCTTTCTAATGCCCTTCAGCGCTATAAAAATGATAAGCACCCTTTAGAGTATCTTGAACTGATTGAAGATAAGATACTCTGGGCTGGTTCAAGGCTTCTTTTTCCCTGTGTTATTAAAAGTTACACAACTTCTGCTATTGTCAAGTGGAAGGATACACTTTCCGGGAAATTCACTAATGCCCTTGGCAGGCAGTTTGCATATTCGCGGCAGCTTCAGGTATTGACAATATTCAAAGATGATAGTTTTATAGATGACCTTATTAGAGCCCTTAAGAGAACTCCTCTTACCTGTGGTGATAGTGAATCCCCGTTTTTCATAGAAGATATAAATAAAAAGGAGGTAGAAGAAGATGTTGATAAATCAGAAATTAAAACAGAATATCCTTTCCCCTTTAAAGAGGATACAGAGATAATAGATGGGAAGGGGTTACTTTATTTAATGCATGAAAAATGTAAAAAAGAGAAAAATTTTCCTTTAAAGATGTATCTTGTCCCTATTGAGGAAAGGCAAAAAATTCTTTATCCCTCATTCATCACAATAAGAAAAAAGAAAGAGAGGATTTTAAAAATTCAGGATATAGGTTATATTATTATGGAAGACAATCCAAACCAAAAATTTAAAGGAGAGTAAATTTATGTAATGAATATAACATCTACTCTTATTTGGTATTATTTTATTTGCAAAAGAGAGGTTTGGTTAATGGGGCATGAAATCACACCCTTTCAGGATGATCCTTTTCTTGAAATAGGGAGAATTTTACATTCAGAAGTTTATAAAAGAGAAAAAAAAGGAAATTGAGACAGAGGGGATGAAGTTTGACATTATTAAATTGAGAGAAGGTAGTATTGTAATTGCTGAGATTAAAAAATCATCAAAATTTCTTGAATCAGCGGAAATGCAACTTTGTTTTTATTTATACAATCTTAAAAAAATAGGAATTGAGGCAAAAGGTGAAATAGTTATTCCAAAAGAAAAGAAAAAGATTGAGGTTGAACTTGACAGGGAAAGAGTTCTTAAACTGGAAAAGGCAATAGTTGAGATAAAAGAAATTTTAAAGATGGAAAAACCACCAGAAATTAGAAAAGTAAAATTTTGTAAAAACTGTGCTTATAGAGAATTTTGTTTCTCATGAGAATTAAGATAATATTAACAAATTCAAAGGAAAATAATATAAGGTTACCTTTGCATTACAATTATTTGATTCAGTCATTTATTTATAAAAATATAGGTGAAGAACTTGCTAAATTTTTACATGATGAAGGCTTTGAGTATGGTAAAAGAAAATTTAAGATGTTTGTTTTTTCAAGGATATTTTCAAAGGAATTTTATATTTTTAAAAAAGAAATAATCTTTGATAAGGAGATAAGTTTTTTTCTCTCATCTCCTTTAAATGAGTTTATTTCAAAATTTGCTGAAAATCTTTTAAAAAATCCTGAATTTGAAATTAATAGGAATTTCTTAACATTAAAGAGGATAGATGTGATTCAGCCCATTTTTCCAAGAAAGAAGGAAAAGATAAAGATGCTTTCGCCTCTCACATGTTATAGCACTTTATATAAAAAGGAGAGCAAAAAAACATATTATTATTCACCTTTTGAAAGGGAATTTGAGATTTTAATAAAGGAGAATTTGAGAAAGAAATTTGAAGCATTTTTCAAAAAGAGTTTTGAATTTGATTTTAAAATCCGACCTTTAGAAGTGGATAAAAATTCCGAAAAGATAATAAACTATAAAGGTACGGTAATTAAAGGTTGGCTTGGGACTTATGAAGTGGAATCAGAGCCAGAGATTATAAAATTTGCTTATGATGCGGGTCTTGGTTCAAAGAATTCTCAGGGATTTGGGATGTTTGAGATATGTATTTAATAATGGTTTATGATATTAACAAAGAGAGGGTTGCAAAGGTTTTGAAAATTGCGAGGAAATATTTGACATGGATTCAAAACTCTGTATTAGAGGGAGAGATAACAGAGGCAAAATTTTTAAAATTAAAATATGAACTTAGAAAAGTTATAAAGGAGGATGAAGATTCAATAGTTTTTTATATTTTTACAACAAAATTATATACTTCAAGGGAGATAATGGGAAAGGAAAAAGGAAAGGAGGAAATAATTATATGAAAAGAGCAATTTATATTTTTAGTGATGGAGAATTAAAAAGGAAACAAAATACATTATATTTTGAGAGTTCCTCAGGTGATAAGAAATATATACCCATTGAAAATACAGGAGAGATTCATTTATTTGGGGAAGTAAGCATAAATAAAAAACTTTTAATTTTTTTATCGCAGGAGGGTATTTTGTTACATTTTTATAATTATTATGGTTTTTATGAGGGAAGTTATTATCCAAGGGAACATTATAATTCTGGTGCATTAATTTTAAAACAGTCAGAGTTTTATTTAGATAATGATAAAAGATTTAGGCTTGCAAAGAAGTTTGTTAAGGGTGCTATTTTAAATATGATAAAGGTTTTGGAATATTACAATTTGAGAGGGGAGGATTTAGGAAGAGAAATAAAAAATATAGAAGAAATTTATGAAAGTTTAGAGAATTTTTCGTCAATTGAGGAGATAATGGCACTTGAGGGTAATGTAAAGGATATTTATTACAGAAGTTTTAATAAAATAATAAAGAAGGAGAATTTTTATTATACAGGGAGGGAAAGGAGACCTCCAAGGGACAAGTTAAATGCTTTAATAAGTTATGGGAATTCGCTTTTATACTCTTATGTTTTATCTGAGATTTATAAGACACATCTTGATCCAAGGATCGGGTTTTTACATGCCACCAATTTCAGGAGGTTTTCATTAAATTTGGATGTTTCAGAGATTTTTAAACCAATAATTGTGGACAGGTTAATTTTTAAATTAGTAAATAAGGGTATGATTCAGGAGAGGCATTTTATGGATGAAATGGGTGGTATATTTTTAAATGAAAATGGGAAAAAGATTTTTGTAGAGGAAATGGATAATAAATTGAGAGCAACAATAAAGCACAGGAAGTTAGGAAGGCATGTTTCATATAGAACTCTTATAAGGATGGAGTTATATAAAATAGAGAAGCATTTAATAAGTGATGAAGAATATGAACCCTTTGTTATGTGGTGGTGAGTCGTCCATGGTGAGTAATGTAAAAGTCTCAGGGGATGGACAAAAAGAAAAAATAAAATTTTTGTTTGAAATAGAGTGTTTTTTAATTTTATAATTTAAAAAATTAAATAAATTAAGGATTTATTTGAAAATCAAGTTTGGCTTTTATCAATAGGAAAATGGGTTTTGAGCCTACCTATGAGGGATTGAAACTGGGATAAATTTGATTAAGGGGTAATGGATAGGGTAAGTTTTGAGCCTACCTATGAGGGATTGAAACCCTCTCACTTCTACTCTATGTTGCAATGTTTTATTTGTTTTGAGCCTACCTATGAGGGATTGAAACTAAATAGGGCAATAAACTTCTAAAAAATAACTATTATGTTTTGAGCCTACCTATGAGGGATTGAAACTGGGTTAAATTTGATTAAGGGGTAATGGATAGGGTAAAAGTTTTGAGCCTACCTATGAGGGATTGAAACTCTAAGCCAGAAGATTA
>JBDRZP010000039.1 GCA_039804025.1 candidate division WOR-3 bacterium | reverse complement strand
GTCCTCCATAAGGTAAAGAAATATCATTTATTAAAATAACCTCTCCACCTTCATCAACATAATTTAAAGCAATTGCATAAATTGCATCTATTAAATAACTCTGTCCCCAGTGATTATGATCATCCTGGTAATTTGGTGGCCCATGATGATATTGTGTTCCCCCCACTTTAATATAATCAGGGTAATCATATAATAAAATCAATCCGGGAACCCTTACTGTTAAATCTGCACTATCTGAAATTTCCTGTCCTTTTGCAATTATCCTCTCTATTCCTCCAAATTGAGTCGCATAATAATAAGTCCTGAATTCTCCATTTTCATCTGTATTACCCTGATTCTGTTCAAACCTACCAACAGGTCTATTGCCATCATGGTCATGTCCCCCACTATAAGGAACAGCTCTTGCTGATAAATTTATAGGAAAATCTCTTAAAGGCTCCCCTGCTTTTGTTTTAACTTTTATAATTACCTCTGTTCTATTTCCATATTGAGGTAAGTCTGGAATATCATCAGGCATTACCTCCTGTGGATTCAAAACCACATCCATAAAAGGTTTTCCCACAATAACAGAAACTGAATCAATATCCTCATTTCCTGAATAATCTCTTATACATGCAATAATTCTATAACGTTTCCTGTAATCAAAACCAAAATTACAGGGAATTGAAAAAATTGACGGATAACGTAATCGGTAAACAATAAAACTCGTATCCCAGACTTCTTCTTTTTGTAAATATTTGCCCTCCTTTAAAACAGGAACTGAACTTACTGTCAAATTTACCTGCGCCCAATGATTTTCAAGAATCTCTAAAAGAATATTACTCCTACCAATCACTGTATCCCCACTGGAAGGAGAATAAATCTTTAAACTTACATAGTTATCCCTTACCTCAAAACTATCCCTTTTTAAAAAATATAAAGAACCACCTGCAGGATGCCTCCATAACTCAACTTTCCATTTTCCCGGATAAAAACTTGTAGGTAAAAACCTCCTTGGATCAGAAGGGTCATGAACCCTTATCCCCCATCCACCTTCAAAATCATTCATACCACTTCCACATACAACAAATCTAATCCATCCTTCCCTCCCCCCACGCCATATATCTCTTGCGAAATACTCCCAGTAACTGAGACAGTTTGCTGTATCTTCATAAGTATGGGTCCAGTAAGCACGAACCGCTCTTACATAATTACCAGTAGGAGCCCCAGTTAAAGTATCATTATCAGGTAAATAAAAAAACCAAAAAATTGTATCAGAAATATCCCAATTATAGGAAATTATATTATAAAAAATAGGAAATGTATCTGTTACATAAATGAATCTTTTTGGATAAAAATAATAACCCCCTACATAAAAGTTATCTGAAGATTGATAAATCCTTTCCTTTAAATTTTTACTCCCAAAAAACGGAACTATAGTTGGAGAAGACCTTTTTAAAGGAATTTCTATCTGAGTTTGACTCAATATGATTAAAAAATAAATTAAATTCATTTTAACTGCCCTCCATTTTTATAAATTTACCTTCTTTTTTTATCCCATTAAACTTAAGAATGTAAAAATATTCTCCATCTGGCAAAAAGGGAAAATAATAAGTATATTTCCCCTTTTTCATTATTTCTTTTTTGGAAAATACTTTCCTTCCAGAAACATCATAAATATCTATTTCAAATACCCCATCTTTTTTAAAGAAAATATTCAAATGAGAAAAAGAAAAGAAAAACTTGAAATCCTCTTTACTTTCCTTCAAACCTCCTAACTTTTCTTTTTTATAATTAAGTTTAATAATTTTACAACCTATTATCTCCCCCTTTTTATCTTTCACAGAAATAATAACTTTATCAGAATCAGACTTTATAACCTTATAAGGAACAGCAATTTCTACCTTTTCATCTTTCCTTATCCTGTCAATAAAAATATTTTCCTTTTCCAACAAAACAGTATTCCTCAAAGAGAAAAATTCCACATTAATTCCTCTTAATTCTACTTCATCTTCATTTTTTAAAATTAATTTTAACTCCTTTGTATTAGAAATTATAACCAGAAAAAGAATAACTAAAAAATACATATTAACTCCTTTATATTTTCCCTGAGCCGGATTTCAACCTTTTCCTCAGGGTCCTATTATATATATAACAATTTAGAAAGCCTTTTCGGTTTTTTTTTTTTTTTTTTTAACGAATCTGGAAGATGATAGAGTAAAAAATGATTGGGGCAACAGTGAGAATGAGTATTGAAGGAAATAAAAGACTTATAAAAGTTATACTGATTTTTTTTAACTCAATAAGATTACAAGAAATTCCCCTTTAAATCTTTCAACATAGGCATTTTTCCATAAAATCCTTTGCACTTCCTCTTTAAAAATTTGTAAGCCTTAACTTTAAAAAACATCTTTTGCTATATCCTCGCCTATTTTTCAAAAAATTTGATAATCTCTCTTAATTTTTCCCTATCATTATTTTTTACACTTTTTTTCTTTTTCATATTTTAATCCTAATATCTTTTTAAAATTTTTCAAAGTTAAAATAAATAACAAAGGAACAGAAAAATTTTGAGAAATAATAGAAGATTTTATTTTGTCAAAAATATATGTTTTTAAACTAAATTTTTTTATTTTGTTTATTAAGATTGCAATTTTTATAAACTAAATTTTATAATTTTATTGGTGGGAGGTGAAGTATGAAGGGATTTTTTAAAATATTTTTAGGGTTTATCATAATCTCAGGGGTAATATATGCCTCTGAAATAAATGAAAAGAGAGTAAGGTGGATTTTAAGTAAATATAAAAAATCAGAAAATAAAGAACTCTTCCTAAAAAATATTGAAAAAGAACTTCTAAATCATCCTGATGAAGAGATAAAAAAAGCACTGGAAATAATCAAAAACAATAAAGTTGAGGAATATCTGAAAAATTTTGAAAAAGATAAAAAATTAAAAGAAAAATAAAAGGGGGTATAAATGGAGAGATTAATTAAAATTTTAATTCCATTTTTTATCTTTTCTTCTTTAAAGGGAATAATAATTTTAAGTGAAAATTTTGAATCTAATTGGGGGCCCTACGGAAATAATCCACCTACTGGATGGTCAATTATTGATCAGGGAAATGAATCTCCTCCAACCTGGAATACCAATGATTGGTATAAATATAACTACGGAGGAACACAGGGAAATATTGCAAGGGTATATTATTCTCCTATAGAAAATCAAAAAGAATGGCTTATAACCCCTCTTCTTGATTTTTCAGGTGCAAGTGCATGTTCTCTTTACTTCTGGAATTATTATGACGATTACTCAGGTGACCAAACTGACACTGGTTATGTCCTTTTAAGCACTGATGGTGGGAGCACATTTTCAAATATTATAGCAATTTTTACTTATGATGATTTAGGAAATATAAGAACCTATGATCTTTCTTCCTATATCGGTCAAACTAATGTGAAAATTGCTTTTAAATATGTGGGTAATAATGATTGGGAATGGGGTATAGATAATGTAGTTGTTACAAAGACTATTTCAAAACCTAATGATGTGGGAGTAAAAATCCTTTCATTTACACCGATTAATCTTATAGTGGGCAAAAATATTACAATAAGTGCTGTAATAAGAAACTATGGAACAAATAATCAATCAAATGTTCCTGTCAGATGTAAAATAAAAAGGGAAACAGATGGAACATGGGTATTTAATAATTTGAAAACTATTCTTACTCTACCTTCTGGAGCAGAAAGTACAAAAGTATGGAATTATACACCTCTCATCAGTGGAGAATATTATGTAGTGGACACCACAGAATTAACAAGTGACGAAGTTTCAGGAAATGATAAAAAAACAGGTAGATTTACAGCAATACCTGTTATTGTTCCTGATTGGTCAGATAATTATGACTTACAAGGTAATCCAGGCGGATGGACTCACAGTGGAATTTATGATGAGTGGGAATTAGGCACTCCGGTGAGAGGACCTGGAAGTTCCTATTCACCACCAAACTGTTTTGCCACAGATTTAGATAATACCTATGAAAATAATTCAGATAATTACCTTTTTTCACCTTATATTAATTTAACTTCCTTTAATCCTTTAAATGATTCTGTTTTCATTTCTTTTTATCATTTTGACTCCCTTGAAACAAACTACGATTACATCTATATTCAAATTTCAAAAGATGGTGTCAACTGGAATGACTTAGATACATTAACAGGTTATACAACCTCATGGGTGCTCCATACTCTCCTGATTCCACCAACATATTATGGAGATACTATAAGAGTGAGGTTCAGGTTAAAAACAGACGGAAGTGTTCAAAAGGCAGGTTTTCATGTTGATAATTTCAATGTATTTTACAAATTATCTCCACCTTACATTTATCCTCTTGGTACGGATTCTGACGGAAATTATACAGTATACTGGTCAAAGGTTAAAAATGCTGACAGATACGCTCTATGGGAATTCTCTTCTCCAACTCTTCTTTTAAACGACCCCTGTGATAATCTCAATAACTGGACAACTGATTTCTTTATACCTACTGGTGAGACGGCTTTCTCTGAGGGATACTGTTTCTGGTCAGGAGAAAATACAAATAATTACTCTTCATATATTTCAACTAAGGTTAGTTACTTTATAGAAGAAGGGGGGAAAGTGGAATTCAATACAAAATACTCCCTTAGTTCCAATGATGTTATTTATTTTGAAATTTCAGATAATAACGGTATATCCTGGAATGTGCTTTGGGAACAAAAGGGTGGTAATAGTAACTGGATAAAAAAGGAATATTCCCTTATCAGTTATGCTGGAAAATCAGTTAAATTTAGATTTAGATTTATTGGAGACGCAACAGATGATCCTGGGTTTTATTTTGATGATTTTAAAGTATGGTCCTTTTCTTCCAAAACACTCATATCTAATAGCATAACAGATACCTTCTACAATATCACAGGAAAATCACCCGGAAAATATTTTTATGTAGCAAGATCAATCAAGAATTCACCTTATAAAGAAAGTAAGGATTCAAATTTAGAAGATATAATTGTGAGACCGTCAAATCTTTCTCCATCAATAACAATAACTTTTCCAAACTCTAACATAAATGCTGATGGTTATGTATGGATAAAATGGATTGATGAAGATTTAGATGATGATGCAGTAATATCACTTTTCTATGATAATAACCAGGCAGGATATGATGGAACTTTAATTGTCTCTGGAATTTCTGAGGATTCCCCATCAGATTCTTTCAGGTGGGATACCAGAGGTTTAACACCAGGAAATTATTACATATATGCTAAAATCTCTGATCAATTCACAACAACTAATAGTAACTACAGTTCAAGAATAAGACTTCAGGCACTAAATCCTCCAGCTGAGCAAAATCCAACTGGTCTTGATACTGTAAAGAATAGATGGGTAAAAATAATAGCTACCGATAACAATTCTGATGGCTCAATTGCTCACTTTTCAAATGAAGAGGGTGATACTGCTGTAACTTCAGATGATAGTTTAAACATACTTTTTGGGACATCTTTTTCTCCCTGGAGTTCTGATGCAGTTATAAGAATTGATGGACAGAATTTTATCTATGCAAAACCCGGTGAAGGGGTAAGGGAAGTGGCTTTGAAAAGATTAATTGGAAATCAAAATATACCAACAACACAGCCAAATAATCCGGTTATGCCAGATAATTCAACAGGGCTAACTCAAACCTGGTGGTATAACGGTGTTTCTGTAAGACAGGATCTTATATTTGCCTATGGTTACTATTCTTATGGTCCAGCCTGGGGAAATTCAAGACAGCATTATGATCAGATTCTAACAAGGTATACATTTAAAAACAAATCTCTTTCACCAAAATGGGTGGGATTGAGAATTGAATGGGATATAGAAATAGATGAGTATGATGGAGCAATCATAAAACCTGAGAATGAATCCATTTTTCTTACAAAGGAAAAATTTTATTCACCTAATCTCAATAACTTTTTTGTTTGTCAGGATTCTATACCAGGTTCTCATGAGACCCCACTTGCAAGAACAATTGGATATTTAAAAGATTTTGGTGTAGCAACCAATCCAGATGCCCTTGCAATAATTCACTGGTTTCACCCCAACACATATCCAGGATACTCTTATCGTGTTGATTCATCAAGAGCTATTGGGACAGATTCAGCAATTTTATTATGGTATTACCCTGTTGCACTAAACCCTGGTGATTCTATAACCTTTTCAACCTATTATGGCTCTGTGAGATATGATATACTAAAACAGCTGGGTGAGGAAGGAACCTTCTTTATACTTATTCCACAGGGAAATTCAGTTATTTTAAAATGGAAAAGTATTACAGGTGAATATTTTGAAATTTTCAGAAAAAGAGAAAACACTGATTATGAAAAAATAGCATCCCTTCAAAAAGGAAATAATACTTACAAGGACGAAAACCTTCAAGAAGGTGAATATACCTATAAGATTGACATAAAAGAAAAGGGAGAAACAATAAAAACCTTAGGACCTTTAACTGTTTATATTAAGGGATTAAAGTTTACTATAACTGATCCTTACCCAAATCCCTTTAAAAAATTTTTTTCTTTCAAAGTTTTTATACCTGACAAAGGAGAATTTCTTTTAGAAATTTTTGATAATTCTGGGAGAAGGATTCACCTTAAAAAATATCTCATTAAATCTCCAGGAATTTACAAAATTACATTAGACACCGATGAAATAAAACTTCCCAAGGGAACATTTTTCTTAAAGGGTAAATACAAAGAAAAAGAAATAATAAAAAAATTAATAAAAATTTGAATCATATATGTTTACTTTAATTTTAATATTATCAATGAATTCAGATTATTATTACAGAGGTTTTTCCGAGAAAGACGAGATTAAAGAATTAAGAACTGAAAACTCAAAATTATTTAAAAATAAAAAAGGGAAACTGGTTCTTAGAATCTTTTCAAGGACAATTCATTATTTGGATGAAAACGGAAATTTTGTTGATATACCATTTAATAATTTAACCAAGGATACCTTAATCTATCCTCAATTTAAAAATCAGCTTCTTGCACCAAAAGATAGTTCTGATGGTTCATTATGCG
The DNA here is from genome assembly GCA_039804025.1 of candidate division WOR-3 bacterium. NCBI lineage: Bacteria > Pseudomonadati > Caldifarciminota > Caldifarciminota bacterium. The sequence goes on along the minus strand of JBDRZP010000039.1, from coordinate 2,140 downwards.
GAGAGAATGATGGGTTTTTCTGTCTTTTTGATAACTGCTCAGGATCTTGTGATATTGGTTGCGGATATTACATATGGATTAATGAAGCCTATCTTATTAATGGATTTGTCCTTTTTAACACATCCTCAATTCCTGACAGTGCAAACATTGATACCATAAAACTTTCAATGAACTGTGTAAATCCTGGAACACCTTTTTCGTGCACAGCAAAACATGATATTGTAGAAATCAGAACCACTCAGACTTTCAGTAATGGATGTGATTTATATATTGATGCAATAGATGGAGATCAGTATATATCTGATTACTGTCCCTACACAACAGGAATAAAAACATGGTTATTATCAGATGAATCCACTGACTCTGCAGCTCTACAAATGAAAAGACTACTTCCAAAGGACTGGTTTGCAGTGGGATTATCTGGTTGGTCAAGTGCCTTTGCATCAAACTCGATTGGATACCAGAAAGGTAGTGCAAATATTGATGTGCCTTTAGGAAATATGGAAAGTTATTTTATCGCACTTCCTTTTCCAACAAAGGTTATATTGAAATGGTATTCAGAATCCTCTGAAATACTTTATTTTGAGTTAAGGAAAAATCAAGAATTTTTAACAAGAATTCAAAGAGAAGGAAAAATTTATAACTACATAGATGAAAATGTTAAAGAGAATGAAGTTTATACTTATACACTTATAGGACATTACAATAAAGGAGATTCAAGAATCTTAAACAAAATAAAGGTAAGAATACCATCTCTTCCACCCTATGATATTAAAATTTTAAATTCTTTATCTGATTCCAGACTATTTTTAAAACTCTCTATCCCTGAGAGAAAAACTGTAAAAATTGAAATAATAAATGTTCTCGGCCAAAAACTCTCAGAAAAATACCTCAATTTAACCCCTGGGAATTATATTATACCTGTTTTATTACCTGATATAAGAGGAGTATATTTTTTAAAAATTTCTCATGAAAGAGAAGAAAAAATTCTAAAAACAATAAAAATTCTAAGATAAATTAATAAAAGTTGATTTTTTTATTATGGAACCATTAATATAAAAAAATCGTCTTAAAGTATATGAAGGATAAAAAATTTAATGAAATTTATAGTAAAATGAAAGAAAAACTTTTAAGATATGTAAAAAGTATTGTCTATGACAGGGATATTTCAGAAGATATTGTCCAGGAAAGCTTTATAAAATTTTATGAGAATATGGATAATGTGAAACATCCAAGTGCTTTTTTATATAAAGTGGCAAAAAATAAAAGTATTGATTATTTGAGAAAAAAGAAAAGGGAAAAAGAAATACCCCTTGATGAAGAAAAGGAACCCCTTATTAACAGTCAACCTGTTAAAATATACCTTTTAAAATCAAAAATTGAAGAAGAGATAGAAAAAATGCCTCCTGTTTTAAAAGATATATTCATTTTAAGAGATGTCTATGGATACTCCTATGAAGAAATTTCAAAAATCTTAAAAATACCAATTGGAACAGTAAAATCAAGAATATCAAGGGCAAGATTTTATTTAAGAGGGAGGCTCAAAAATGTCCTGTAAAAAATTCCTTGATAAAATTTCCCTTTATATTGATGGATATTTAAATAGCAAAGAAAAAGAAGAAGTTGAAAAACACATCAATATATGTGAATCTTGCAAAAAAATTTATGAGGATATAATGACAATTAAAATTATAACACCCTCCCTGAAGGATAGATTTCCATATGAGATAAAAAGGGAAAAAAGAAATTATTTGAGATTAGCCCTTACTTTTGCCCTTATAATTTTAATAATTCTCGGAATAATATTTGAAAGTAAAATATTTGAAATAGGTAAGGTTAAAAGTATAGCAAAAAAACCTATCAAGGAAAACACAATAAATAAAAGGGAAATTGAACCTGTAAAAATTTATTATACTGACACAATTTACGAAGTTTCTTACGAGGAGATCCTACCTTGAAAAAATTCATTTTAAGTTTAATTTTCATAAATCTTTTAAACTCACAGAATCTTAAAAAAATTGAAGATGAAATAATTGAATTATATAAAAAAATTTCACCTTCAATTTTTGAATTAAAATTTAAAAATCTCTGGAGCACAGGATTTTCTTTTGAAAAAAATAGAATAATTACAATTTTACCA
>JBDRZP010000038.1 GCA_039804025.1 candidate division WOR-3 bacterium | reverse complement strand
TTTTGAACCAGTAAATGTTATATGTCTTATTCTTTCATCCTTACACAAAGTTTCACCTACACTACTTCCACCACCTGTCAAAAAAGCAAAACCTTCTGGAGGAAAACCTGCTTCAAGAATTATTTCTGTTAGAATTTTCCCTGTTTTAGGGGTATAGCTTGATGGTTTAAAGATTATACTACATCCTGCTGCAATTGCTGGAGCAATTTTGTGAAGAGCAAGATTAAGAGGAAAGTTAAAAGGAGTAATAGCAAGAACAATTGGGTCAGGTTCCATTATAGTAAAAGCTATTCTTCCTTTCCCAAATTCAGAGGCATCCATTGGTATAAATTCTCCATAAATTCTTTTTGCTTCCTCAGCTGAAAAAGTTATTGTTTCAAGTGCTCTTTTGGTTTCTATTCTAGCCTCATTAATTGTTTTTCCAGATTCTATTGAGATTGTTTTTGCAAGCTCTTCAAACTTTTTTTCAATTAATTCTTTAACTTTCATAAGAATTTTATATCTTTCAAAAGAAGTAAGTTTTTTAATTTTTTCTCTATTTTTATGGATGAAATCAATTGCCCTTTCTATTTGGGAGGAAGTGGCTTCAGGAAATTCGTATACAATTTCCTTTGTCCCTTTTTTATACACAGGAAAATATTTTTCACCTTCCTGCCATTTTCCTTCAAAAAAAATTTTTTCTTTCATTTTTGCCTCCTTGATTGAAAAAAAATTATAATTAAGAATTAAATAAATGGGCAATCTAAAAATTATAAAAGTTGAAAGTGAAAAAGATTTGGAAATTTTTATAGATACTCAAAAAGAAATCTATAAAAGACTTCCTCTTGTTGGTTATATTGAACCGTTGAAGATTCTGGAAAAAGAGCATTTAAACAAGAAAGGGAAAAATCCCTTATTTAAAAAAGCAAAAGTTGAATACTTTATTGCCCTTAGAAATGATAAGCCTGTTGGAAGAATAAGTGCATATAAGGCAAATCATAAAGTTTTTGGTGTTGATGAAAAAATAACCGGTTTTTTTGGACATTTTGAATCAATTCCAGATCAGGAAGTTGCAGATGCTTTACTTGAAGAAGCAGAAAACTTTTTAAAAAAAGAAGGATGTAAATTAATTATTGGACCAGCAAGTTTTGCTTATGATGGAGTATATGGGGTTCAGATCAAGGGTTTCGAATACCTTCCCATGGTAATGACACCATGGAACCCGGAATATTATGCAGACCTTATAGAGGAAAAAGGTTATAAAAAAATTGTTGATTTTTTTGCCTGGTTTATACCCTTGTATATTATACATCCAAGACTATCCAAAATAGTGAATGCTGAGGAAAGGTTATATAAGGAAAACGGGATTAAAATTAGGAGAGCCAATTTAAAAGATTTTAAAAATGAACTTCAAAGAGTAAGAGAAGTTTATAATAAAGCATGGGAAAATAACTGGGGAACTGTTCCTCTTGATGAGGAAGATATGGAGTATATAGCAGAAGAATTAAAACCTGTTATACTGCCGGATGCAGCACTTATAGCAGAAGTAAAAAATGAGCCAATTGGGGTTGCAATAGGAATTCCAAATTTTCTTGAAGCCATAAGAGATTTTAGGGGAAATTTAAATCCCATAAATGTTTTAAAATTAATATGGAGATTAAACAAAATTCCTTTTTCCTCAAAAATTCCAAGACTAAAATCAGGAAGGCTACTTATACTTGGAGTAAAAAGGGAATATCAGGAAGGAGCTGGTGTTCTGATGGCGGCAAAAATTCTTTTAAAGGGTTATAAACTGGGTTATAGGTACGGAGAAGGTTCACTCACTCTTGAGAACAATTTTGAAATAAATAATTTAATTAAAAGATTGGGAGGATTGCCCTATAAGGTTTTTAGAGTTTTTTATAAAGAAATATGATGGAAATTTTTGAATGTAAAAGTTGCGGTTCTTTAATTGGTATTCAGGGAGAAAAAGAGCCTTTATTCTGTCCCTTATGCAGGGGTAAAATGATAAAAATTGAACTTGATGTGGATTTGAAAGTAAAAATCACCTGTCCTGATTGTGAAAATATATTTTTTGTAAAGGAAAACTTTTCTCCTTATAAATGTGCTTTTTGCAATTTTACCTTCATTTCTTCCCCTTTCCGTAAATTTGAAGAAAGACTTTAATAAAGAATACTAAATATCTGTATTCTTGAATTCATCTGTTCTACCACATAAACTTTTTTATTTCTTATAAAAATTCCCGCTGGTAACCTGAACTCACCTGGATTCCACCCTATTCCCTCTATACCAAGATATACGTTTCCATACTTATCAAAAATTTGAATTCTATGTAAGAAGGAATCTGTCACATAAATATACCCTTTTTCATCTACTGCTATACCTTTAGGCCTTACAAAAAAACCTGGTGCATTTCCAGATTTACCGAAAACATTAATAACCTCTCCTTTTGGATTTAAAATCTGAACTCTAAAATTCCCCCATTCACATACATAAATATTTCCTTCTGAATCAAGATTAATTCCAGTTGGATAAAGAAATTCTCCTGGTTTATTTCCTTTTCTTCCGATTGTATAAAGAAATTGACCCTCAAAGCTAAAAACCTGAATTGCCATGAGACTGTCATCAAGCACATATATCTTTTTTCTGTAATCGTCGACAGTAAGATTAACCGGTTTATAAAGACCCTTTTTAATAACTAAATTTCCCTCAAATTCAGGTATTTTTATTCCATAAACTGCTTTTGCACCTGGATCAGCAACAAAGAGCATACTAAGTGCCTCGGAAAAGGCAACTCCTGTGGGTCTTGTGAATCTAAAACTTCTTGTTCCCTGATACCATTTAACTATTTTGTTTTTTTGATCTATAAAAACTATAGCAGCAAAACCAGGGTCAGCCACATAAATTCTTTCTTTACTATCAACAAAAATTCCGAAAGGGTATTTTAAAAGTCTTGTTTTTTTTATTCCAAGAATTTTATCTACTGTTCTTTTTATTATATTTCCCTCTCCTACAATATCCTCTTTAGTAAATAAGATTCCCTCATATTTTATTTTTGCTTCTTCAGGAGGGGGTGGCCATACAAACTCTTTTTTTTCCTGAGAAATTAAAATTAAAAATACTAAAAAATTCATCTTTTAACCTCCGGTTTATGGGGATTATGGCATTTAATACAATCATCACCTTCAAAATGAAAATCAATTTTATGACAGTTATTACATAAATCCAAATTTTTTAAAAGCTTAGATTTACCTCTATGAAGTTTATGACAATCTATACAGGCTAAACTCAAATGTTTCCCTGAAAAAAGTTCAATCTCTAAATGACATTTTTCACAAAAAATAGGATCAATACTTCTTAAAAGGTATTTATAATTCCTTTCATGAGGATCATGGCAGGTTGTGCACTTAATTTCTCTCTCTTTTTCATCAATAGCATATTTTCTAATGGGGTGATTGTCTTCTTTATAGTTAATTCCTAAAAAAATAGAAGAAGTATCAGGAATTTCATAAAATTTTGCTATATTGCTATATAAATTTATAAGATAATTTTTATCAGTATGACAGTTCATACAGGTAAGGGAAACATAGTCAAAATCTTTAAAGTTTTCTTTTAATTCATCATCTGGTATTATTTTAATAAGAAAAGGACCTTTTGAGTTATGGGATGAATGACAAAATTTACATATCCTCTCTCCTTCTCTATTTCTAAAATCGTGAGGGGAATTGAGTAAAATTAAAAAGAAAAAGAGTTTCATTTCTTATGGCATACAGAACATACAGGTTTATTTGGCCATTTTAAATGAAATCCAAATTTTGTGCCATGAGAGTTGTGACAGCTATTACAAAAGATACCTTTTTTATCACCAGGGTGATTTGCAATAGGATGATGGACACCGTATAGTTCCTTTTCATGACAAATTATGCAGAGAGAATTGATTTTAGTTTTTAAAAATTTATCCTCCATAGAAGAATGCGGATCATGACATATAACACATTCACCTCTTGCATAGGGACTGTGAAGATAAAAACCTTCTTCAATTTCATGACATTCTTTACAAACTTTTTCTGAATTTGGTCTATCAAAAATACTTTTATGACAGTTATCGCAAGCTAATTCCTCAAAGGGTGGATGAAATCTTAGACCTTTATCAAATTTTTCCTTATGACATGTAAAACAGTCAAGTTCTTCACTTTTTGAAACTTTTTTATATGTTATTGAATGGCAATTTTTACAAAATTTTTCCACTTCTGATTTATGAAAATTATATAATTTTGCATCAACTTTGAAGTTTTCAGAAGGAAGTGAATAAATAATAAGAGTCTGTGATTCTGTTTTATTATTTTTTTCATAATAAAGAGTTATTTCATTTTTACCATTTTTAAGTTCTACTATAAAATGTTTTATATTTTCAGCTCTAAAAGTATCGTAAATAATTTCTGGTTTTAAAAGCCATGCTTTATCAGCTTCAAGGATTATTCTTACAAATCTATCCTTAACAAAGATAGCTGATGGGGGTGTTAAAACTGCAAAAAAAAGTAAATAAATCAATATTCCGCCTTTCCGTGACATGCAGGTCCGCATATTCCTCCTTTTTTATTTTTTTCAAATTTAAAAGTCAATATATAATCATTGGGACCAAACTTTTTTCCACCTTCAACAAAAAATGGATTATCCGAATAATGGGGATTATGACACAAAGAACAGGTTATTCCCTTATCCTTTTTGACGTGAAATTCATGTAAATTTAATCCATTTTTTTTAAAATTGGTTTTTTCTGAAAAAATAGATTCTTGATCATGACAGTTAAAACAGAGTTCATATTGAAGGTATGTAAAGGTAGTGTAAAGTTTATTTGGATACATTGAATTAAGAAGAAGAGGAAATTGAGAAGAGTGGGGATTATGACAGTTTATACAATTTTCTAAAGGAGGATGTTTATATTTTTTTATCTTATAAAAATTTTCCATTTCTGTATGGCATTTAAAACAGAGAGTATTTACCTGATTTAATAAATAAGATTTAGAATTATTACCGTGAACATCATGACAATCCTTACAATTACCCTCAATAAAGGGATTATGGATACTTATCAAATTTTTTAAAATTTCTTTATGACAGTTTGAGCAAAGATAAGGAAGTTTTTCCTTAAGAAGATGATTGATAGGGGAAGAGTGAGGATTATGGCAGATAGAACAGTCCTCATTCACAGGTGGATGTTTCGATGAAGATTTATCGGAATGGCAGGATAAACATAGTTCAGTAACATTTTCAATCTTTTTAAATGGGTGTTTTCCGACAAGTTCATGACATGAAGAACAATCTTCTTTTGCAGGTGGATGGAGAACTTTTTCCTCAATTAATAAATCATGACAACCCTTTTTAATACAATTTTCCTTCTGAAAAATCAAAAAAAATAAAATAATTTTCATTTTAATTTTATATTTCTTTTAACTAAAAAGTGGAAAATTATATTACTTTCACTTTCAGGATATATTAAATAAATATAAGTAAAACCTAAACTTAAAATCAAATCCCCATAATTTCTTTCAAAAGCTATTTTTAAATCATTTTCAAATTTCTCTCTGAAATAAAATTTTTCCTCCAGAGTGAACATATTGAATAATCTTAAAGGAGCACTGAAAGAAATTCTTATAAATTCCTTTCTTGTTAAGGAATACTCTGTTTTAATGTATTCATTTACATAACTGAAATTAAAGGGAATTTCTTTTGTGTTAAATTCTACTCTTGTATGATACTTTATCCAATTGTTTATATTATTATTTATTCTGGTGATATCTCTAAAATAATAAAAATTTAAGGATAAAAGGTATCTTTTTGAATTATAACTTAAATTGATTCCTGAATAATAACCGTATTTTTTTTCATTTTTTAAAATCCATGTGTCATTAAAGGTTTTATAATATAAATCAACAAAAAATCTCAAATTTTCAAAAATTAAAAATTTTTTTTGTTCATATAAATTACCTTCTTTTAATAGATAGCCCCATCCATTACCCTGAGGATTCTGAGTAAAAAATATTGAAAATCCTGGTGAAATTGTAAGTGTTCGGGGTAAATTTAAAAATTTTAAATAGAAAGTCTGAGAAAAATCCTCATAAAAATTTTTTCCTTCTTTCAGGGAATTTGTTTGAAAACCTAATATGGTATTAGAAATAAATCTTTCTGAAAAGAATTTTTTAAATGAGGTATTTAAAAGGTTAGTGGTTGTAAATTTTGATCTATTGAAAGAATAGTACATATCAAAAAAGTAATTTCTATTTTTAAAAATATAATATACAAAACTTGAGTTTATGTATGTAAATGAGTTCCTGAAAAAGTATTTCGTATCCCACTTAAAATTAATATCACCTTTTTTATAGTTATAATTAAAATTAAAATTTTCTATATTCTGGGATAGGTTTTTAAATTCTCTATTGTAATATAAAAAGAAAGTATTTTCTTTAAAGGAATAATTTGAGGTGAATGCTAAACTTTTTTTATTAAAACTATTTTCTTTTCCCCAGGAATATGAGAAATTTAAATTAGGAAAATTTCTAATTAATAGTCCCTGCGAGATTATATAAGTTAAAGTTTTTCTTTCAAAAATTATTTTGTCCTCTTTTTTAAAATCTTCTTTTTTTACAGTAAATTTAAAAGGAAACTTAGATTTTTCTAATAAATTAAGATTAAATAAAAAAGGAGCTTTTAAAAAATTTTTTTCTTCTCTACCATAAAGATTTTTATTCCAGCCCTGCCATAAAAGGTATGTTTTAAGATTGTAATTTAATAATTCTCTCTTATAAATAAAACCATTAATAAATAAATTTATTGAATTTTCATAATCTTTATAAAATGGTTTTGTAAGAGTGTTTTTAAAATTCCCATTTACATAATACCTTTCTGAAAGAAAATATAGATTAAATTTTGTAATTCCTGCATTTAAAAATGATATTAAAAATAAAAAGGGGAGGATTTTTATCCCCCCCTCTTTAAGGACTATCACTTTATTCTATTAAACTATATTATTACTTTCTGTGACAATCAAGACAAATCTGGCTATTGGTTGTATCACCTCTCAGGAATCTATAGGGAGGATTAAAGACTTGTGTATTATGGGGATCATGACATGTTGCACAGGTCATAACTGAATCAGCATTTGGTTGCTGGGCTGAAAAATTATAAAGAGGATAAGGCCAACCACTTGGAGGGTTAAACTCTGTATTCGGAAGAATTCCTGGTGCAACATCCATATCTACGGGGTGAGAATAAATAAGAGAATCATTAGTTCCGCTTGTTACATCAGGTGGATTCTGCACTGCTGTTCCAACATTTCTGGGCCCATATGAATAGAGTGTTCCCATATCAGCTGCAGTCTGAGTTCCATCATGACAGGATAAACAGGCGTATGTTAACCAGGATGCCCTTGTCATGGGATCAGTATATGTTCCGTTATAAAGGGCAGTTATTGTTGGCACATAGACTCTGTTCCAGAGATAATAAAAGTTCTGATTGGGATTGGCATTATGAGGGGTATGACAGTAAATGCATACCTGTCCTTGATTAGGTCTATTGAAGTCATGTCTACTTCCCACTACTGTCGCATGGAGCCAAATAAAAAAGGCTCCAAGACTTATTATTGCTATTATATATTTTTGCATAAGTCCCTCCTTTTTTATTAAGGATTCGCACCTAAATATTATTAAATATATTAAACAATCTTTTTAAAATTTTTCATAATTAAACATTTTGAAAAAAGTGTCAAAAAATAGTATAATTCTATAATGAATTTAAATTTTAAAATATTTTTGATTTCTTTTTTTATATTTTTATTGAATATACCTTTTGGTATCTGGAGAAGTAAAACTAAAAAATTTTCTCTAAGCTGGTTTCTTTCTATACACCTTCCAATTCCACTTATTTTTTTAATGAGGATGAAATCTGGAATCGGGTTTATACCTTTGAGTATTCCTATTTTCATTTTTGCCTTCTTCTTGGGTCAATTTGTAGGGTCAAAAATTTTAAGATGACTATTATATATGATGGAAATTGTAATTTCTGTAAAAAAACAGTTTCTGTTATTAAAAAATTCGGTTTTAGAAATAGAATCAATTTTATAAGTTCAAAAAATAAGATAGAACTTAAAAAAATTCATTTTATTCAAGATTATATCTTAAAAGATTTTGTAGTTATAACTGATGGAAAAAGAATTTTAAAAGGCTTTTATGTTTTCAGATCTCTAATCGATATGATTCCTTTTTTTATCTTTTTTCAATTTCTTTTTCATTTACCTTTTTTTAATTTAATTGGCGAAAAAATTTATTTAATTATATCAAAGAACAGAAACTGTATAATTAAGTTTTAAGAAATACTTTTATTATTGTTGCTATTACTGCATAAATAAACCACATTGAAAAAGAAACTAAAATCCCTTTTTTCCTTTCAATTTCGCCTATATGATGAAGGGCAAGTCCATATAGGAAAACTGACCATAGAGTAAAAAAACCTGCCTGTTCAAAGAAAACCCTTAAAAAATTCTTTTCAGGAAGAAACATAAAAAATAATGAAAAATCAAGATTTACATAGGGAGAGTTCTTTAATATAGCTATAGGAAAAGCAATAATTGAACCAAGAAGACTGATAGCATATATATGAACAGCAGAACTAAAGAAGGCTAAAAAATCTCCCTTCCCTTTTAAAAGTATTGAAATAAAAAAATAGATAAAACCGATAATCAAAGTAGAAAAAACAAATCCAAATATAGCAGAAATTAATGTAAAAACATAAAACAAGGGGGAATTAAAAAATTCTAAGGTTTTTTGAAGAGCTTCTTCAGGAATTTCTCTTTCCATCAGCAAAGTTTCTCTATTCGGTAAGATAACAAATTGAATATAAAAAAGAGAAATAATAAGAGTAACTATAATCAGGATAATAAAGGGAACAGCAAGAGGTTTTTTCTCCTTAATGTTTTTTAAAGCCTCATCTGGATTAAAAAATATCTTTAAAATTAAATCCATTTATAAACCTCCTTTTTAAAAAATTATATTTATATTTTACAAAAAAATTAAAGTTTTTTAAATATAATTAAGAAATATTAGATAATGGGAAAAGTAAAAATTCGAAGGCTAAAGCCTGCGCCTACCATTTTTTTGAAAATTTTTAACATTTATTCTCATATTCTATAATTTTATGGTAGCCGCACCCTTTAGGGTGCGAAATATTTTGTTTTAAGATTAAAATATGAAAAAGAAAAAAGTTTAAAAAATAATGATAGAGAGGAAAAATTGAGGGAAATTA
>JBDRZP010000037.1 GCA_039804025.1 candidate division WOR-3 bacterium | reverse complement strand
TCAACAATTTATAAACAAAATGTTCCTAAAACCTGTTCAAAATGTCATGAAAAGGAATACATAGAATATGTAAAAAGTGACCATTTCCGTGCAATAAGATTTGGAAACTTTGATGCCCCCTCCTGTATAGACTGTCACTCAGAACACAGGATACTTCCTCCTTGGGATCCAAAATCTCCTGTTTATCCCGTGAACATACCAAAAACATGTGCTGATTGTCATGAAAGTGTAAAACTGAGTGAAAGATACGGAATACCTGTTATGGAATTAAAAAGTTACCTTGCAAGTTATCATGGAGTAAAACTTGAAGCAGGCAATCTAAAAGTTGCAAACTGTGCATCCTGTCACGGTAATCATTCTATACTTCCTTCAAGTGACCCTGAATCACCTGTAAATAAGAAAAATTTACCAATTACCTGTGGAAAATGTCACAAAGGTATTGCGGAAAAAACTGGTTTTATTGGTCCTATTCATGAGCGGATAGATAGAAATATTCAAATAATAAAAAAAGTTGTGTCCCTTATTTACATATTGCTCATAATAGTCACAATAACATCAATGATTATTTATTGCTTTTTAGATTACTGGAAGAAAAGAAAGGAATTTCTCGTAAAAGGATTTAGAGAATTTAAACTTGAAAAAGTTGAAAATACTAAATTTTCCTATTTTGAAAGAAAGCTTCATTTAATCCACATAATTTCCTTTTTCATTCTGGTTTATACAGGTTTTGCACATCATTATCCAGAAAATTTCTTTTTCAGCTTTTTTGTTAAAATAGGAAATGGTGCTTTGAGAGCATTTTTACACAGAATTGCAGGAACAGTAACTATTATCTCTTTTGTAATTACGATCTTTCTTATGTTATTTACAAAAAAAGGGAGAGAAAAATTTTCTAAACTCTTATTTAATCTTAAGGACATCTCCGATGCAATAAATTTACTTTTATATAACCTGAATATAAAAAAAGAAAAACCAGAACTGAACCACCCATTTACCTTTTATGAAAAATTTGAATTCTGGGCTTTGGTATGGGGAACTATTATAATGAGTATAACAGGTATTGCTCTATGGTTTAAGGATTTCTTTTTAAATTTCATACCTTCATTTATACTTGATATATTCCTTTTGATTCACTTTTATGAAGCTATCCTTGCAACTCTTGCAATATTAACCTGGCATTTCTACTGGGCAATTTTTGATCCTGAAGTTTACCCTATGAATCCTTTAATGTTTGAAGACAGAGTTTTCTCATATTATCTAAAAAAATAAAAATTAATATATTTTCTTTTTGAAATTAAATAGTTAAAAAAATTAAAATTATAAAAATTATGATAAGAATCTTAAAAATTCTTTTCCTTTTTTATTTTTTGAGCTGTGGTAGAAATATTAATATTTATTTTTTGGTATCTCTTTCTGGACCTGAAAAAGTTTACGGAAAAGAAGCAGAAAAGGGAATAAAGCTTTTTTATGAGAGGATTAAAAATAAAAAAATTAAAGGAAAAAAAATCAATGTAATAATAAGGGATATAGAAAGTGATATAAATAAAATAAAAGAAATTTTTGATGAAATTAAAAAGGATAGAAACTCTTTTCTTATAATAGGACCTGAAATTTCTAAATTTGCTATTTTTGCATCCTTAATTGCTGAAAAGAATAAAATCCCCCTCATAACTCCCACAGCAACTAACCCACTTGTTACAGAAGGTAAAAATTTTGTTTTCAGATTAACCTATACAGATATTGCTCAGGGTTCATATTTGGCAAAATTTGCTATTCGTAATTTAAAAAAGAAAAAGGCTATAATTCTATTTGAAGCTCAAAATCCTTATTCAGAAGAACTTTCAAAACAGTTTGAAGCGGTATTTAATAAAGAGGGCGGAAAAATTTTATTTAAAGCCTTCTATTTAAAAGGAGATACTTCTTTTTCTAAACATATAGAGAATTTTAAAAAATATAAGCCAGATCTTATTTTTATTCCAGGATATGTTAAAGAAGTAAGTATGTTTATTAAAAAAGCATATAAAAAGGGATTAAATATTACTTTCTTAGGTGGTGATGGATGGTATTCTCCCCTTTTAATAAGTTCCCTTAAAGATCTATGGAAGGAAGGTGTGGAAGCATTTATCACTTCTCCCTTTTCTCCTTTTGATACATCAAAAAATGTAATAAAATTTGTAAATGATTTTAAAAATAAATATAAAGAAATTCCTTCCTTTGTTTCTGCACTTTATTATGATGCTTTTAATCTTTCTGTTTATATAATTGAAAATCTGCAAAAAATTGACAGGGAAGAATTTGTAAAAAATCTTACTAATCTAAAAAATTTCACAGGAGTAACAGGTAGAATAAGTTTTAATGGTAAAAAAGATCCTAACAGGGAGGTATTTATTTTAAAGCCGGAAGAAGAAGGATTTAAGTTTATTACAAAACTTTATTTTGAATAAAGGAATATGATAGCTATATTAATATTAAATTTTACATTAGCATCAAAATGTGGTGAGTGTCATACTGATATATATAAGGAATGGAAAAATTCACTTCACGCACAGAGCTTTGAAGACCCAGTATTTCAAGATGTTTACAAAAAGATCATAAATCCCGAAGAACAAAAACTCTGTTTAACCTGTCATGTTCCCACTGTTTCTGAAACAAAAGATTATATGATAAAACAGGAAATATCAAAGGAAGGAATAACATGTGATTTCTGTCATAGTGTAAGGGATGTTAAAAATGGAAATTTTGAACTTGAAATAGGTAACATAAAATTTGGTCCAATTTCAGATATTCCTGAAAATTTAAATATAGGCCACAAGAATAAATATTCTGAAATTTTCTTAAAGGCTGAATTCTGCAAAACCTGTCATGAATTTAAGAATAAATACGGAGTTTATGTTCTTGATACTTACAATGAATGGAAAAACAGTGAATACAGTGCAAAGGGAATTCATTGTCAAAACTGTCATATGGCAGAAATACCTTTTACGAAAATTGTGGATCCAAAGGTTTATCCTTCAGAAAGATTTATAACAGATCACAAATGTTTGGGCGGGCATTCTGAAATAAGATTGAAAAAAGCAGCTTCCCTTAATGTGCTATATAAAATTGAAAAAGATAAAATTTTAACAAGTGTGTATGTTACAAACAGTGAGTCGGGTCATAAATTGCCTACAGGAGTTCCAATAAGAAGGTTAATTCTTGAAGTCTTACTCCTTAATAAATACGGAGAAGTACTTGAAAAAAAGGAAAAAGTTTATCAAAGGGTTATAGTAAATAAGGATAACAAAGTATTATCAGAAATGGATGAAATTTTTACAGAGGCATATAAGGTTGTTGAAGATAATAGAATCTCACCCAAAGAGACAAGAAGAGAGGTTTTTACCTTTGATATAAAAGATAAGGGTCCCTATTTTTTAAAAACGCAACTTAAATATGAATACAGGATTCCTTTCCTTGAGCCTGATATAATGCTTTTTGTAATACAGGAAAAGGAGTTATTAATTGAAACTGAAAGACCTTTGAAAATTGGAAACCTAAGTTTTATAATATTTTCTTTAATTATTTTTTTAATTTTTGTTTATATACTTATATCATTTTTAAAAACATTTAAAAAGGAGGGTAAAAATGGAAAATAAAAGAAGAAATTTTTTAAAAAATTTAGCCTGGTTTTTACTATCAATAACAAGCTTAATTTTTATCTTTCCGGTTTTTTTATATCTTTTACCTAAAAGAGAAGAAAAGAAACTCAATATTTTTACGGATAAAAATGGAAATCCAATACCTGAAGATATAGTTAAGGAGGGAAGTTACGAGCTCGGTCTATCTCAGGATGGTCCAACTATTTTGATAAGAAGAGAAGGAAAGCTCTATGCCTTTTCAGCAGTTTGTACTCACCTGGGATGTATTGTGAAATGGGTACCTGAAAAAAATGAATTTTTCTGCCCATGTCATGCAGGCAGATTTGATGCAAATGGAGCTGTTATCTCCGGACCCCCACCTTCTCCTTTAAAAAAATATAAAGTAGATATAACCCCTGAAGGTATTATTGTCCTTTCTTAAAGGGGAGGGGAAAATGAAAAATTTATTTAAGGCAATTGATGAAAGATTAAAATTAAAAGAGCTTTATGAGAAATATCTATCAGGTTATATGGTTCCTGAAAACCTGAATTTCTGGTATTCAATGGGTGCTGTATGTCTTACTTTTTTCATGATACAGATTGTTACAGGAATTCTTCTCCTTATGTATTACATTCCTTCTGTTGAAAAAGCTTTTGAAAGTGTCACCTTTATTACGAATGAAGTTCCCTTGGGATGGCTTATAAGAAGGGTTCATGCAGTAGCAGCAAACATATTTGTTCTTGCCCTATTTTTTCACATGCTTTCAACTTTAATAATGGGATCATACAAAAAACCAAGGGAGATACACTGGATTACAGGGTGTTTACTTTTTGCCCTTGTCCTTGTTGAGTGCCTGTCAGGTTACCTTCTTCCCTGGAGTCAGCTTTCCTACTGGGCAACTTCAGTTGCCACAAGTTTTCCTGGTGCTTTTCCCTTCATAGGTGACTGGCTTGTTTATTTAATAAGGGGCGGGGAAAAAATAACTCAATTCACCCTCGGAAGATTTTTCTCAATTCATGTCTCCTTTATACCTTTCACAATCTTTGTTTTAATTGCCATACATATTTTCGTTATGAGAAGAACAGGAATATCCTATCCTCCTGGAACTGATGAAACAAAGGTTAAAAAGATGCCCTTCTTTCCCCATTTTGCTCTTAAAGATTTAAAAATTATATATTTATTTTTAGCCTTAACATTATTCATTGTATTCTTTTTCCCTCAACTTGTTATACCTCATGATGCCCTTATTCCTGCTGACCCACTTTCAACACCAGAGCACATAAAGCCAGAATGGTATTTTCTTGCCAACTACCAATTTTTAAAATTGATTCCAAATGAATTCCTCGGAATTTTCTTACAGATTTTGATAGCTCTTCTTATCTTTCTAATTCCTTTTATTGATAGAAATCCAGAAAGGAGAATATGGAAAAGACCATTATTTTTCGGAGCTGTGATTTTTGGTATAGCTTTTTATATTTTATTAACAATCTGGGGATACTTATCATGAAAAATAATAAATTTATAATCTTATTTTTTTTAATATACCCTTTAAAACTTTTCTCCTATGAAAAAACTGTGTGTATAAAATGCCATCTTGAAAGTGGTGATGAATATTTAATGAAACCTGTCCATGAATGGGAAAAAAGTATACATGCTGAAAATGCTATTTCCTGTCATAACTGCCATGGTGGTAATCCAAAGGATGAAGAAACTGCCATGAGTGAAGAATTTGGCTTTATTGGAAAACCTAAATATGAAGAAATTCCTGAATTCTGCGGAAAATGCCATGCCGGTGTTAAGGAAAATTATTTAAAGAGTGCTCATGGACAAACTCTCCCTGATGGTCCAAACTGTGTTACCTGTCATACAGCTCACAGTCAGCAAAAAGCCGGACTTTTTCTCATTAATAGAGAACTATGTTCAACCTGTCACGATTATGAAAGAGCTGAAAAAATCAAATTTGCACTTATGAATACTGAAAATACAATTTTAAAATTATCAAAAAAAATAGAAGAACTATGGATAAATGGATTCAATGTGGATGAATTGAATAAAAACCTCTTCGCAACAAGAAACTCCTTCAGAAGATTAACTCATATTGTTGAAGTTGATTACATTCTTGAACAAACTGGAGGAATTTATTCAGATCTTGGAAAAATTGAAGAGGAAATTAAAAAGAAAGAAGATATACTTAATAGGAGAAAATTATTAGGTGCTATAGTTATAATTTTCTTTTTAATCTCTGCTTATGTTTTCGGAAAAATTTATGAGGAATTAAAAAGAGAAATAAAATCTTAATGTTACCCAAAATAAAACTGGGTAAAACTAAAGAGGAGATTCCGATTTTTTCTCTTGGAACATGGGCAATAAGAAATGAAAGGGAAATGATAAAGGTTATTCAGTATTCAATTGATACAGGTCTAAACCATATAGATACAGCAGAAATGTATACTGGAGCGGAAGAAATTGTCGGTAAAGCCATTAAAGGATATGATAGAAAAAAAATTTTTATAACAAGTAAGGTTTTACCTTCCAATGCCTCATATAAGGGAGTAATTAAATCCTGTGAGAATTCCCTTTCAAAATTGAAAACAGATTATATAGACCTCTATTTACTTCATTATTACACAGGAGAGTATCCCTTAAAGGAAACCCTTGATGCTTTCAATCATTTAATTGAAAAAGGAAAAGTAAGATATGCTGGGGTTTCAAACTTTGAGATTAAAGAATATGAAAAATTTAAAAATCTTTTAAGAGAATATAAGATTCAAAATAATCAGATAGAATACAATCTTTCAAACTGGCAATATGTGGAAGAAAAACTTTTACCACTTTATGAGAATGAAGATATCACTTTATCGGGTTATTCACCTTTATGGCAGAATAATCCTCCTAAGGGAACTAAAGGTTTTAAAGTTCTTGAAGAAATTGGTAAAAAATACGGAAAATCACCCTTTCAGGTTGCTCTTAATTTTTTAACAAGACATAGAAAAATATTCATAATATTCAAGACAGAAAATATTGAGCATTTAAAAGAAAACATTGAATCTCTAAATTTTAATTTAGAAGAAGAGGATATTAAAAAAATAAAAGAAAATTTTTAAATTTACTCAAAAACTATAAGTGAATAACTTACAAGGGAATCAGTTAATTCCTCATAATATTTTTTATAATCAATTAAAGTGCCTCTTTTTATACCAAGATCTTTTAATATTTCAAAAAAAAGAAAATTTGTATTTTTTCCATCAATTTTTGTTATGTTCTCATTTTTTTCTAAAAAATCAAAAGCTTTTTCATTTTCAAGATTCAAAAGATAATCAATGTATTTTATATCAATCTCTTCAGGGTCATAACTTTTTTCATCTCCAAACTTTTTTCCTACATGGGATAGATCAATACTTGATATAAAGAAAAATTCTCCTTTAAATTCTTTTATAACTTCTAACAATTTTTTTGCTATTTCCTTTAATTTTTCCTTATTACTTTCAGAAACAAGAAAAGCAAGAACTTTTTTATCCTCCTCAAGAAAACTTGTAAAAATAACAGGAAATTCAATTGAATGTTCTTTTTTAAAAGAAAAATAATCCGATGTTATATCGTAATCAAATTTTTCCTTTATTTTATTAACAAAGTTAATTTCTGTTTCAATTATCTTACCATTTACTTTGAAGTTTTTTGGAAATAAAGAAAAAGGAACTTCAAACCAGAAGTGAGGAACACCAAAGATTAAAATTACTTTCTCTCTTACATTTTTTAAAATAGAAAAAAATTTTTGATAAGTCTCTCTTGCAACAAAGGGATCAATGTGAGGGATTATCATTGCTTTAATTTTTTTAGTTATATCTAAATTTTTATTTTTAAAAAATTCAATAAGTTCTTTTAATCTATTATCAATTTTAATCTCCTTAAATTCTGAACTTTTCATCTTCTCCTTCTCCTCATTAACTTTTTTTAAAAACCTTTCATTATAAAGAAGATAATTTCTGTCAAGTTCCTTTATAAAGTTTATTATCTCAAGATTTGAGAGAATTATACCTGTCATTTTTAAAAATTCTGATTTTATATCTGAAATAGTTCTTTTACCATCAATAAGTGTTAAAAGCAAAAAACTTTCCCTTGAAAAAAACATCTCCTTTGATATTGAAAAAGGATCAACTACAATAAAACCTCTTTTGTCAGGAATAACATCAAAGTATCTTAACTTTGGTCTTTCTTCCATTTTTATATTTTTAGTATTTAAATTAAACTCTTACCCCTGAAAGGTATAATTTCTTCATCACTTATATCAAATATTTTTAAAATTGTATTCGCTACATCATAAATTTCTGCATCCTTCCTGCCTTTAAGATTTCCATCAGGACTTTTTAAAATATAAATTCCTTCATAGGAATGATTTGCATCATCAGGTCCTGTATCATTTTCAAGGGTAAAAATTTTATTTATTCCAACTGAACCAACGCTCCTGTAATCAAGATCCCCGAATATAACAATTAAATCAGGAGGAAAACCTTTAACTTCAGGATATATTTCCTCCGGATAAAAAGCCTTTGTTCCTATATTTTTACCATCTTCATTTTTTAAATTTTCAAAAATTTCCCTTAACTCTTTCCTCACTTTTTCATAATCTTTTTTATCTAAAATACCCTCTTTATCTCTACCTTTTACATTTAAAAAAACTCTTGAATAATAGCCCCCTTCACCGTATGCATAAGTTTTTTTAAAATCAATCATTTCGGGTTCAAGACGCTTTTGTTCTTTAAAATTTTCCTTTAATTTTAAATAACCCTCTTTAATCAAAAGTTCATTAACAGCAACACAACCCTCTATTTTTTTTGCACCATGGTCTGAAACAACCATTATCCATGTATCCTCGGGTAATATTTCAAGAATCTCTCCTATTTTTTTATCGAGGAAAGCATAATATTCCGGTATTACATCTTGGTACTCATTATTTTCTTCATACATTTTGTGTTCCCTATCAAAGAACCTCCAGAATCCGTGATGAATTCTATCTGTCCCCATTTCAACAAAGAAAAAAAGATCAAAATTTTCTTTTCTTAAAAAATATTTTACAATCTCAAATCTCTGTTCTGTTAATTTATAGATTTCTTTTTTTAACCAGTCTTTTTTCTCTGTTCTAAAACCCTTTGCATCAAATATATATTCACCAAAATTTTTTTCAATTTCACTTTTTATTTCTTCAGGATAGGCATATTTACTTTCAGGTCCTGGTGTTAAAAAGCAGGAAATCCTTATACCGTTAATTGGTCTCGGTGGATAAGAAGGTGGAATTCCAATAGATATAATTCTTTTTCCTTTTCTTGAAAGTATTTCCAAAACAGTATCAGATTTTAAATCATGAGAGGTTAAAACCTTTAATTTATAATCTTCTTTCTTTCTATTTCTGAAACCATAAATTCCAAGGTCTCCTGGTGTTTTTCCAGAAAGCATGCATGCCCATGCAGGAACAGTTATAGGGGGAGTTATACTCTTTAATATACCATACTGGGAGTTTTCTATTAGATTTTGAATATTCGGCGTTTTTTCCTTCAACTTTTTATCAAAAAAATCAAAGGGAACTCCATCAAGACCAAAAACAAAAAGTTTCATTTTTCCTCCTATTTAAATATGTGTAATAATATACTTTTTAAAAATATTTAAAGTCAATAATTAGTCTTTCAACATAGAAATTTTTTTATAAAACTTTTATATTTAACCTCTTAAAGATTCTTAACTTTAAAAGCATTTTTAATTTTTTATGATTTTTATATCCCTTTCAGATTTAGAGACGGCAATTTTACTTATTTTATTTCTTCTCTTATAAATAATCTTTTCCCTTTGTGCTTTAAAATTTCTTCTTTCCAGAACACAAATAAATCCTTATAAAAAAGAAAAGGAAGAAGATATAAAAATATAAAAATAGTAAAAAGGGTTCCAAAAAATTGCATTAAATTTTTATAAGGGAAAAAACCGAGAAGAAAAATTAATGTAGAGAGTATCTGGGTCATAAATATTGTGAGTTCTGTCCTTTTATCTTTTAAAAAGGGGGATTTTTTGAAAAGACTATGAAGAATGGTAAAAAATATAAGGAGTAAAGCAAAAATAATTGTTTTAAAAATACCATATAAAATAGAGTATTTGTAAAGGTTAGCATCTAAAAAGGGATAGATAAATAAACAGAATAAAATCACAAAAATACCTAAAACTTTTGAAACTTTATCTTTCATCCCAGATTTTCCAAAATATTATTAATATTACTGCACTGTAAGAGATAATATCAAAGAAATAATATCTTGGATATTGAAATAGTTTAACATTCCAATTAAAATTATTTACCAAAATAAAACCAATCCAAACGAGTAAAAAGATCATATATTTTTTTTCTTTTACGGCAGGATAGAGAACCCAAAAGAGAAAAGCAAAGAGAAAATTATTTAACCATTTATTTGTAATAAGAAACAATGGGATTATGTGAAATTTATAATCTAAAAATCCTCTTAAAATATTATACTCCCAAAATCCACAAATAATAAAAATTATAGTAAATATTAACCACTTAATAAAAGGTACCATTTTATTTTACCTTTTAAAATTTGATTTTTTATTGATTTATTTTGCCACATCCTTTTATTAAACAAATAAAACAGGTAAAAGTAACTCTTACATAACAAGGGTTAATACAGTTTCTTACACAATCCCAGTAGCATGATTCACCGGGAGAACAACTAATTAAATAACAGTCAACGATACATCCTCCATTCTTACCAAGGCACATTAACTTACAACTAACCATTATTGAGTTTCCTCCATCTGGTTCATTTGGTATTTTTGGTATTGAGAATATATCCTTAAAATTTTCATTTTATTTTGACTAAAAAGTATATACAAAAAATTATAGAGTATATAAGTATCATCGTGAGAAGGAGAATAATCCTTTGGGTTGAATACCTGACTTGTGAATAAATATCCATCCAAAATGTACTCATTATGAGAAACCACCACAACCAAAAAATCTTATCTACTTCTTTTACTTCTTTTTTTATCCATGGCATAATCACCAACAAAGGAAGAATTATAAAAAACTCCAATAACCACTTCTCCACAGCAACCTGCCATGGAGGTTTTGAGAAGAATTTATAATCTAAAAAACCAACGATAATAATGAATATTACAATAATAACTCTAATTGACCATATTTTTTTCTCTCCCATATCCTTACCTTAAAGATTTTTGAAATTTTTCACCACATCCCATTAGGAGCACCAAAGCGCATTGAAAGGTTGCATCTCCATAACAAAATATTTTATAGCATTTAAAAGATTTAAAGCAAATTCAATACCATTTGACACTGTATAGGGATTACTTCCAACCCTTATTGTATCTCCTGACCAATTTCTTATGAGAATATACCCAAAATTATAACCTGATAAAATAGAGTATCTTTGAAATTCCTTATTTTCTTTTTTAAAGAGTATTTCTTTACTAATTTTTTTCATTTTTTCTCCTCCTTTTTAATTTATCCCTAAGTTCGGGATTGAACCGATTTCTTAGGATAAAATATTATACAATTTTTTTTTCAACCCCTTATTTAACCCATTTCTCAGGGTCTTATTATATATATAACAATTTAAAAAGCCTTTTCGTTTTTTTTTAACGAATCTGAGATTTTGTTATGATTAAAAAATTTTTTAGTTTTTGACCCTAAATAAATCTTTATTTTAAAATTAAAATATGACAACAGAAAACTT
>JBDRZP010000036.1 GCA_039804025.1 candidate division WOR-3 bacterium | reverse complement strand
TAATCTTTAAATTAACATCCTCTTCTTGAATTTCAACTGGAAAATCAATAGCAAAATTACCTGTAAAAGAAAAGTAGAAAAGATTTTCTCCAAATCCCAGGTCAACAAGGGGGTAGAAAGATGCATTAAAGGGTATATCTGGTTCTTTTTCATGAATTAGAAAATTCAGGTCTCCCTGAATTCCAAAGAAGGGAGAAGTGTAAAGCACACCATTTATTCCAAATTCAACACTTTTTGAGATTTTTGCTCTGAAATTACCCATAAAGCCTATATCTTCACCCAGCACAAGGTGAGCTCCGAATACATTTTGTGCAAATGGTTTTGCACTTTTTATATGAGGCATTAATTGAAGAAAAATTAATAAAGTAATCATAGATTAAGAATATGATAAATTTTTAAACTATTTCAAATATTTTGACATTCACAGGGTTTCTTTTTACATCTTGGACAGAATTGACTGTATTTTTTTAAAAAAATTTCATCAAGGTTTAAATTTAATAGATTGCATAAAGTTAAAAACCATGCAAAAGTATCAGCAGTTTCTTCTTCTATTTTTGATTTATCTTTTTTCCTTATTGCCTGCAAAAATTCCCCCACTTCCTCTACAAACCATAAAACATTTTTTGTAAATTCTCTTTTTGAATCCCTTTCAAAGTAAATTTCCTTTATCAAATTTTGAGCTTCTTTTATTTTTAAACCTTCAGTCTTTAAAAACTCAATCCTACACAAATTTTCAAAATGATCTAAAATCGCAAAGGCCTCTTCAGGTGATTTTCCAAGGGAAAAGGTTCCATGATTTTTAATATGTAATATTTTTGTTTTTTCGTTTATTCTATTTTTAACTCTTCCCTTCCAGTCATTTTCTTTTAGTAAAATTATATTTTCTTTTTTTAAAGCCTCATCACATGGCACTTTATCTTTTTTTAAAAAATAAAGGTTTGCATAAAAAGTATGGGCATGAAAAATTGAATTTATCTTTTTAAAATTTTTATATACCCATAAATGAAAATCTGCCTCTACAGATGGTTTTTTATTTGATTTAGATATTATTTTCTCTTTTTTTAAATCAATTACAACTAAATCATTTTTTTCAATACCTTCCTTCGGTGAGCCAGTGGGTGTAATATAAATTTTATCTTTTTCTCTTAAAGAAGCATTACCCGAAAGTCCATAAGATAATCCCTTTTTATATAAAAGGTTAAAATAATATATAAATTTATTGAGGAGGGATTCTTTCAATTCCGCCCATATAGGGTCTTAAAGCTTGAGGAACAATAATTGATCCGTCTTTATTCTGATAATTTTCTAAAAGGGCAATAAATGTTCTTGGAGTTGCTAAACCAGAACCATTGAGAGTATGAACATATTCAATTTTTCCATTTTTTCTTCTAAACCTTGTATTTGTTCTTTTAGCCTGAAAGTCTTCACAGTTAGAAACAGAGGAGGCTTCAAGCCATCTTTTTACACCTGGTGCATAAACTTCAATATCATAGGTTTTGGAAGCTGCAAATCCCATATCCCCTGTACACAACAAAACGACCCTGTAAGGAATTTCAAGTCTTTGTAAAATTTTTTCAGCATCCCTTACCATTTTTTCAAGTTCTTCATAGGATTCCTCGGGTTTTGTAAATTTAAAGAGTTCTACCTTATTAAACTGATGTTGCCTTATTATTCCTCTTACATCTTTTCCGTAACTACCTGCCTCCCTTCTAAAGCATGGTGTATAGGCAGTGTAATAAATAGGGAGTTCTTCTTCCTTTAAAATTTCATCCCTGTGGAGATTGGCAAGAGCCATTTCTGCTGTTGGAAGTAGATATAATCTTTCATCAAGAGTTTTATACATCTCTTCATCAAATTTAGGTAAATGGGCGCTTCCGTAAGCACTTTCATCTTTCACAAGAATTGGTGGAAATATTTCAGTATAACCATTTTCTCTTGCCATATCAAGAAAGAACTGAATCAGTGCCCTTTCAAGCATTGCTCCATAACCTTTATATATAACAAATCTTGAACCAGACATGCGACCAGCTCTTTTAAAATCTAAGATTCCAAGTTTTTCCCCTATTTCCCAATGAGGTTTTGGTTCAAAGTCAAATTCTTTTACTTTGCCCCATTCCCTTACAACTACATTTTCTTCTGATGATTTTCCAACAGGAACAGTTTCATGGGGTATATTGGGAATTTCAAGGAGTTTTTCTTCTATTTCCTTTTCTAACTCTTTTGCTTTATTTTCAAGTTCTTCAATTTTTTTTCCAATGTTTTTGGATTTTTCAATAAGTACGTCTGCGTTTCTATTTTCTGATTTTAGTCTTTTAATTTCATCTGTCAATTTATTTCTCTCTGTTTTTAAATTGTTGAGTGAGGTTAAAGTTTCTCTAAATAATTTTTCTTTTTCTAAAAGTTCATCAATATTAAATTTGTAACCTCTTTTTAGAAGTCCTTCTTTAATTTTCTCAGGATTCTCCCGTAGTGTTTTTCTATCAATCATAGAATTTTATTATAAATTTATTTTTTTCTAATTTTCAATTTTTAATTCTTTTAGTTTTCTATATAAAGTTGATCTTGATATTCCAAGAATTTCTGCTGCTTTCTTCTTATTTCCTTCACATTCCTCTATGATTTTAATAATCTTTTCCCTTTCAATTTCTCTTGTTTCTTCAATTTCTTTAAGCACGCTTAGGATTTCATCTTCCCCTATATTTTCTTTATAGAAAGTTAAAATCCTTTGACTTATATTTTCAAGTTCTCTTACATTTCCAGGAAAATTGTAGGAACTTAAAATTTCGATTACCCTTTTATCCACAAAGGGTTTTTTTATTCCTAAGATTTCTGAATATTTTGTTAGAAAGTAATCAAATAATAAAGGTATATCATCCTTTCTTTCCCTTAAAGGGGGAATTTCAATAACTATAACGAATCTGTAAAAAAGGTCATGTCTCATTTTTCCTGATAGAAGTTCTTTTAAACTTAAATTGCTTGTTGCTATTATTCTAACATCAACATCTATTTCATTTGAGTATCCAAGAGGTTTAACCTTTTTTGTCTCAATTACTCTTAATAGCTTTGCCTGTATATTTAAAGGCATTTCAGAAATTTCATCTAAAAGAACCGTTCCACCTTCTGCTGCTTTAAAGACCCCTTCAAAATCCCTTGTAGCTCCTGTAAAGGCTCCTTTTTTATAACCAAAAAGTTCTGACTCTATAAGTTCTGAAGGTATAGCAGAACAATTAATAGGGAGGAAAATATTTTCACTCCTTTTTGAATTTTCATGTATAAGTCTTGCAATTACTTCTTTTCCTGTTCCACTTTCTCCTATTATAAGAACTGGAAAATCAGTTTTTGCAGAGACCTTAGCTTTTTCAACTATTCTTTTGAATTTAATATTTTCTCCTATTACTTCTATTTTCTCTTTAACTCTTTTCTTTTTTATATCTTTTTCTATAATTTCTTTTTTAATAAGTTTATTGATAATATTAATAAGTTCTTCCTTATCAAAAGGTTTTGTGAGAAAATCGGAAGCACCTTTTTTCATTGCTTCTACAGCAGTTTTTATATCACCATAGCCAGTCATAACAATAATTTCTATTTCAGGGAAAATTTTTTTTACTTCTTCAATTAGTTCCATTCCACCCATTTCAGGCATTACAAGGTCTGTAAGAATAATTGAAAATTCAGGATTTTCCTTTAATTTTTTAAGAGCCTCCTTTCCATTATTAACTATCTCAGCTTCTAAATTTCTTTTATTAAATAGTTTCTTTAAAGTTCTTGCAAGTAAATTGTCATCTTCAACAATAAGTATTTTATGCATTTTTACTTAAAGGTAATATTATAAGAAAAGTAGCACCTTTACCTTCATTCATAAGTTTTATAATACCTCTGTGAGATTCAACTATTCTTTTAACAATGGAAAGACCTAAACCTGTTCCCTTGTAAGCAGGTTTTGTTGTAAAAAAGGGTTCAAAAATTCTATCAGCATATTCAGGAGGAATACCTTTACCTGTATCCTGAACTTTTACAATGACTCTATCAAAGGGTGTTATGAAACTTGTAACTTTAATTTCACCACCATTTTCCATTGCGTCTATTGAGTTTGAAAAAAGGTTCATAAAAACCTGTGCAATTTCATTTTTCTTTCCATAAATAATTGCTTCTTTTTCATTACTTTTCAGAAATTTAAACTTT
Source organism: candidate division WOR-3 bacterium (assembly GCA_039804025.1). Lineage (NCBI taxonomy): Bacteria > Pseudomonadati > Caldifarciminota > Caldifarciminota bacterium. The sequence continues at coordinate 9,618 of JBDRZP010000036.1, read as the reverse complement.
ATACTTTTTTTCTGAAAAACTTTTTCAAATACACTTGCTACTTCTTTTATTACTTCATTTAAATTAAACTCTGTTTCCTCTTCTTCAGAAGGCTTTGAAAGGAACAAAAGTTTTTTCACAAGGTCCTGGCAAAATTTAACCTGTGATTCAATTATTTCAATTTCCTCTTTAATTTCATTTTTTTCAATTTCTTCTTTAAGCATTTGTGCGGTTAAAAGAATTGTACCTAAGGGTGTATTTAGCTGATGAGCAAGACCTGAGGCAATACTACCTATACTTGCTAACTTTTCAGCTTCCATAAACTTTGAAAAAATAGGGCTTCCTTTTCCAATTGGAATTTTAAAAATTATAAATCCATTTCTTTCTTTAAAGCATAAAACCAGAATATCAAGATTTTCTCCTTTGAAATTTTTTGCTTTTACCCATAGATCTATACCGCTTTTTTCTCTGGCAATTATTGAACTCGTTATATGTTCAGGTATTGTGGGATCTTTATTTCCGATTATTAATTCATCAGAAAACCCAAAGAATTCTTTATGAGATTTATTTTGAAAAATCACATTTCCATTTCTATCTATAAAAATAGCTGGAAATTCAGTTTGACCCAGTTCTACTGAGTGTTCTATCCAGTTTTTATAAAATAAAATTGAAAGAATAACGATGGATAAAAGTATTATCAGGGAAATTGTTTTTATTTCTAAAATAATGGTAAGAAAAAGAAAAAATGTTAAAATTGATGTTATAATAATGTAAATTTTTTTATCCATTATTATAAAATTATAATTTAAAAAATGATAAAACTTAAAGAACCCCCAAAGGTAAAGTTTTTTGTGGGTATGATTGCAAGGGATGAAAAAATAATGGAAGAAGCTATTTTAATCTTAAAAGAAAAAATAGGTGAGATAGAATTTAAAAGTGATTTATTTCCATTTACTCACACTAATTACTATGAAAAGGAAATAGGAAAGGATTTAAAAAGGAAATTTTATTCTTTTAAACCCTTGAAAAAGCCTGATGAGATAGTAGATTTTAAACTTTTTACAATTGAGGTAGAAAAAAAATTCCTTGAAGATAATAAAAGGAAAATCAATATTGATCCAGGATATGTGGAACTTTCAAAAGTTGTGCTCGCAAGCACAAAAAATTACTCCCACAGAATATATCTCGGAAAAGGTATTTTTGCTGAAGTAACCCTTTATTTTAGCAAGGGAGAGTTCTGTGATTTCCCTTATACTTATCCTGATTACAGGACAGAAGCTTATAAAGAATTTTTTAAGAAAGTAAGGGAATCTTTAAAAAAAGAATTATGAAAAAATTAAAAGTGGCTCTTGTTCACGATTATTTAAATCAATGGGGTGGTGCTGAAAATGTTCTTAAAGAACTATCAGAAATTTTTCCTTGTGCACCTATTTTTACTTTATTATTTGATCCTCAAAAAGTAAAAAAAGAACTGAAGGGAAGAGTAATTTATACTTCCTTTGTCCAGAGATTGCCCTTTAGTTTAAAATTTTATAGGGAGTTTTCAATTCTTTATCCCCTGGCCATAGAAACGTTTGATTTGAGAAATTTTGATCTTATAATAAGTTCAACAAGTGGTTTTGCTCATGGAATCATTCCTCCACCTAATTCAATACATATAAGTTATTTTCATACACCTTTAAGGTATGCCTTTCATTTTTATCATGAATACAGAAAAAATCAAAAATTTTTTTCTAAAATAACTAAAGATATTTTACTCCACTATTTCAGAATATGGAGTTTTTCAGCGGTAAATCGAGTTGATTATTTTATAGCAAATTCAAGAGAAACAAAAAGAAGAATAGAACTTTACTTCAACAAAAAAGCAAGGGTAATATTTCCACCTGTTGATACTGATTTTTTTAAGCCATCTCAAGAAGAAAAGGATAATTTTTTCATCTTTGTTGGAAGAATAAGGGATTATAAGAGACTTGACCTTGCTATTTCAGCAACAAGAGAACTGGGTTACAGACTCTTTGTGGTAGGAGATTATTATAAAGGAAAAAAAATACCTATGGGTGAGGGAGTAAGGTTTTTAGGAACAGTGAGCAAGGAAGATTTAAGAACTTTATATCAAAAAGCAAGAGCCTTAATAATGCCAGGTCTTGAGGATTTTGGTATAGTTCCTCTTGAAGCCAATGCCTGTGGAACACCTGTTATAGCTTTTAAAGGAGGAGGTGCACTTGATACAGTAATAGATGGTGAAACAGGAGTTTTTTTTGAACATCAGAATAAAGACTCTTTAATTGAAGCTATTTTAAAGTTTGAAAAATTGAAATTTGACAAAGATGTTCTTGTTAAAAATGCTTTAAGGTTTTCAAAAGAAAGATTCAGAGAGGAAATAAAAGAATTTATAAATGAGGTTATTTAAATTTTTTTTAATTTTTATAATTATATCAGGATGTAAAAAAAAGGAAAATATTGTTAAAGAAAGTTTTAATGAATATTGTAATATAACTGTCAGTTACAAACTGTCAAAAAATGAAAATCTTGAAAAAGTTCTTTTATGGAAAATTCCCTTTATCAGTGTATCAGAGAGTTATTATTTTATTAAATTTTTTGAAAAAAAAGTTAATACAAGGAATCTAAAAGAGGGTGATAGATTTATTTTTTTATTCAGTGATGAAAAAAAACTTATGGAGGTAAATTTTGTAAGAAAGGACACCCCAAATGTTATAAATAGGTTTTATAAAGATGATAAAAATGGGGAATTTGGTTTTGAAAGGGTTTTAAAAAAAATTGATGTAGACACTACTTTAATTTATTCAAAAATAAACAGTAATTTATATGAGTCATTTCAAGGATACCAAGAGGGTGAATATCTTGCAGATTTTATTGCCGATATTTTTGCCTGGGTAATAGATTTCAATACTGAAGTTAGAGAAGGGGACGAAGTAACAGTTTTATTTGAAAGAAAATTTCTTGAAGGTGAATTTATAGGTTTTGGTAAAGTTTTATATATTTCATATAATGGAAAATTGGTGGATAAGAAGGAAGCAATCTATTTTAACGGAAATTATTATGATTCCTTGGGAAATTCCCTTGAAAAATACTTTTTAAGGTCTCCCCTACCTTATGGGAGAATATCATCAGGATTTAAGAAAAAAAGGCTTCACCCTATTCTTAGAATAGTTAGACCCCATCACGGAATAGATTATGCTGCACCGCCTGGTACACCTGTCCTTGCTGTAGGAGATGGTGAAGTGATTTTTGCTGGATGGAAAGGTGGTTACGGAAATTTTGTCCAGATAAGACATAAAAATGGTTATATTACAGGATATGGGCATCTTAGAAGAATTGCCTCTTTTATAAGGAAAGGAAAAAAGGTTAAACAGGGAGAGATAATAGGTTTTGTAGGTTCAACAGGTCTTTCTACAGGTCCTCATCTTCATTTTGAAATAAAAAAAGATGGGAAATTTTTAAATTTTTTAAATATAAGACCTCCTTCAAAAAAAATTCTTGATAGTAAAGAGAAAGAAATTTTTTATGAATTAGTTAAAAAAATTAAAAGAAAATTGAATGAAAAAAAATTAGAGTTTTCCTATAATATATAAATGCAGATAAATAAAAGTCCTTTCTGCGAGGTGAATTTAAAGAATTTAAAATACAATTATAAACAGATTATAAAAAATACAAATCTTACTTTTTTTCCAGTTATTAAAACAGATGCCTATGGTGTTGGATTAAAAGAAGTTTCAAAAGCTTTGCAAGAAGAGGGAGCAAAATTTTTCTGTGTGGGTGACATGGAGGAAGCCATTAAACTTAAGGATTCTGGGATTGAGGGAGAAGTGATTATTTTAAACCCCATTATGATAAATGACTTTTTAGAAGCAGTGAAAAGGGATTTTGTTTTACCTATATGGGATAAAGCCTTGATAAAAGAGATTAGAAAAATTACAAATAAATTACAAAAAAAAGCAAAAATTCAGGTAGAAATTGATACGGGAATGGGAAGATGTGGTGTTCCGATAGAAAAAGCTTATCCTCTTATTGATGAGCTATTAAACATAGACTTTATTGAAAGATTTGGAATATTTACTCATTTTTCAAGGGCAGAAAATGATAAATCTTTTACCGAGGATCAGATTGGAAAATTTTTAAACTTTATAAATTCCCATTTTCCATCAACTGGAGAATTTTTTAAATTTATTCATGCTTCAAATAGTGCTTCTTATCTTTTGTTGAGAGACAAAGTTCTCTCTTTTCCTTTTAATTCTTTCAGATTAGGTCTTTTAATGTATGGAGTTTATCCTGATTCTTCTATTAAAAATTTTAAAAATTTAAAACCTGCTGTTAAAGTTGTAGCAAAAATTTTAAAAGTTGAAACGCTTAAAAAGGGTTCTTACATTGGTTATGGAGGTCATTTGCGTTTAAGAAAAAATACAAGGATTGGTGTTGTTAACTTTGGGTATTCAAAAGGAATAATGAGAAATGTATGGGAAAAGGGTTATTTTATAGTGAATAAAAGAAGGACAAAAATACTTGGAACATTAAGTATGGATTTAAGTGTTTTAGATTTGAGCTCTTTTCCTGAAGTTAAACCTGGTGACGAAGTAATTATTGTTGGTAGTTCTGGAAAAGATGAAATAACTTTTAATGATCTTAGCGAATGGTCTTTAACAATACCCCATGAAGTTTTTGTGAAAATTTTAAGTTCATTACCAAAAGTTTATGTATAAAGGTTCAATTCCTAAAAATTTTTTTTAAGTTTATGAAAAAATTTTTTCCCCTTTTATTTATATTTTTCCTCTTTCAAGGGGAAAGAGTTCATACTGTGAAAAAGGGAGATACCCTGTGGGATATAGCATCCTATTATTATGGTAATCCCTTTTTCTGGGTTGCCATATGGAAGGTAAATATTGATAAAATTAAAGATCCTCACTGGATATACCCTGGGCAAGAGTTTTACATTCCCGAAATTCCACCTACTGAAGGTGTTCTTTTCCCTGTATATGGAGTAGAAAAAATTGAAAAGAAACCTATATCACCTGAGGAAGTTGTTGAAATTAAAGTTGTTGCTCCACCTGTTCCTGCTGTTGCTAAGGATCTTGTTCTATCTTCTGGAGTAATAGCACCCAGATCTTCAGTTTCATACCTTGGGATGCTGATAGGTTCGGAAGATAAAAAGGATAGATTCTTTTACTGGGACAAAATTTATATAAATAAAGGTAATCTTGATGGAATAAAGCCAGATGATAAATTTTTAACATTTAGATTTGGAAAAGAGATAAAATCAAGAAAAAAAGGTTCCCTTGGAGTTTTAGTAGAACCCCTTGGAATAATAAAGGTTGTAAGAACAGAGGATAATTCTTCCCTTGTTTTACTTGAAAAAACCTTTGATATAATTAACTCAAAAGATGAGAATTATTTTAAAGAAATAGAATTTCCTGATATTCCTTATGATGTTAAGATTTATCCTGTTACTGATAGAAAAATAGAAGCAGAGATAGTTTATATTAAAGAAGAAGCAGGAAAAGAAATTGAACCTTTTGATATAGTTTTTATTGATGCTGGAAAAAATGATGGTGTAAAAATTGGTGACCTTTTTGAGATTTATAGAGAAGGAGAAACTGTTAGGGATAAACAAACAGGGAAAATAATAAAATTACCATATATATTTATGGGAACACTTCAGGTTTTAAATGTCTCTGAATTTTCTTCTACCTGTTATGCGAGGGCTGTCGCAAAAGGTGGAATAAAAATTTATGATAAAGTAAGGCTTGTGGGGGAGGTGAAAAAAGAATAATTTGATGGATGCATATATTATCTTTGCTCCTGGAACTAACTGTGATGAGGAAACTTTATATGCATTGAGAAAAATTGGGTTAAAAGTAGATTTACTTTTACTTAAAAATTGGCTAAATAACCCTTCAATTATTTTAAAATCAAGACTTTTAGTTTTTCCTGGGGGTTTTTCTTTTGGTGATTATATTAAAGCAGGAAAGGTTTTTGCCTTTTATATAAAAGAAAAATTATGGGATTCCCTTTATGAATTCTATAAAAGGGGAGGTTATATAATTGGTATATGTAATGGTTTCCAGGTCCTTTTAAGGAGTGGGATTCTTCCCTTTTTTGATGGTAAAGTCCATGCATATCTTTTAAAAAATGAAAGTGGCGAATTTGAGGATAGATGGATTTTTTTGAAAGGTGAGGGTGAGAGCATTTTTGTAAGAGGTCTTGAAACACCTCATCCTTTTCCTATTGCTCATGGTGAGGGCAAGTTTTTTGCAGAAAAAAAAGTAATTGATTTTCTTGAAAAAAATAATTTAGTTGCTTTCAGATATGTTGATGAAAATGGGAATCCTGCAAAAGATTATCCCTTTAATCCAAATGGTTCGATTAATTCAATTGCAGGTATAACTGATCCTGAAGGAAGAGTTCTTGGGATGATGCCCCACCCAGAAAGGGCTTTTGAAAGATTTCAGATTCCTTCAATTTTTGAGGTAAAAGAAGAACCAGGTTTTTTACTATTTAAAAATGTCAAAGATGAAATTTTTAAAAAGGCTATCAAAAGAGTTTAGAAAAAGTTTTATAGTAAGAATATCTTTAATCCTTTTTATAGAGTTTGTTTCAGCTGTTATCTCAGTGTTTTCAATTATTCAAGGACATTATTATATTTTTCCCGTATCTTTTTCTATTTATCTTTTTTTTGCTTATTTAATTTATTTAGAAATAAGGAGATTTTCACTTTTTCTTAACTGGATTTTAAAATGTGATTATGAAGAAAAAATTCCTGATGTAATTTTGAAAATTGATGATGATCTTAAAGAATTTATCATTTCTTTTAAAGAGAGATTATCAGAGGAAGCAAGATTAATAAGGGAAAAAAAAGTTCTTGAAGAATACAGAATTTCTTTCTTATCAAGAATTTCCCATGAAATTCTTTCGCCTGTTTCTGTGATTAAAGGTTATATAAATTTATTAGCAAAAAAGGAAAATGATATAAAAAAACTTGACTATATTGAAAAAATAATAAGAAGTGTTTCCCATCTTGAAACAATTATAAATAATTTTATTGTCAGTGCAAGAGAAGGATTATACCCCACAAGTTTTGAATTTAAAATTTTCGACCTTACTGAACTTCTTTTTGAAATTTATGAAGAAAATTTACCAATAGCTCAGGAGAGAAATATCAATTTTGTTTTAAAGATGCCTCCTTTTCCCAATACAGTTATCGGTGACCCTGAAGCTTTAAAATCAGGAATTACAAATATTTTAAATAATGCTTTTAAATTTACAAATCCTGGTGGTAAGGTTTCAATTGAGGCAGAAAAAGTGGATACTAAAATAAAGGTATCCATAATTGATACTGGTCCAGGGATAAGTAAAGACGAACTTCCTTATATTTTTAGACCTTACTTTCAGGGAAAGGATTCAAGAACAAAAAAACTTGGTATGGGATTGGGACTTTCAATAGCGAAGGAAATTATTGAAGCACACGGATCAGAGATTTATGTTGATTCTGAGCCAGGCAAAGGTTCCAAATTTTATTTTTATTTACAGATGAAGTTATAAACTTGATAATAGTAAGAGTTCCAAACTGGATAGGTGATGCAGTTATTTCAAGGGGATTTTTAAAAGGTCTTATGAAAAAATTTGATAGAAAGATTACTGTTATAGGAAAGGAATTTTTAAGGGATATTTTTTATGATTTTGAGTTTAAAGGATTTAACTCATATAAGGAATATTTTGAAATTTTAAAATCCTTAAAGGATAAAGGTTTTAATGAAATCTATATATTACCTTTTTCTTTTTCATCTGCCTTTTTTCCTTTTCTCGTTGGGATAAAAATAAGAATAGGTTTTGAAAGTGATAGAAGGGGATTTCTTTTGACTCATAAACTTTCTTCTTTTTGCATTAAAAGAGAGCATCTTTTAAAAAGTTTTTTGAGATTAATAGATATGGAGGAAAGTTATACTTTATATTATCCTGAATTAAAAAAGTTTTCAGATAGGGAAAGAAAAAATACTATAATAATTGCCCCCCATGCCACTTATGGAAAGGCAAAGGAGTGGGTTTTTTTTAAAGAACTTTCCGAATATTTACTCAAGGAAAAATTTGAGGTAATTGTAATAGGCAGAAAAAAACTCGGGGAATATCCTGAGGGAGTTATTGATTTTAGAGGTAAAACTGATTTAAAAGAAGTTTTAAAAATTATTTCAGAGGCAGAATATGTATTCAGTAATGATTCAGGTATTGCTCATATAGCAGGAAGTATGGGAAAAAAAGTTTTTGTATTTTTTGGTTCAACATCTCCCTTATGGACAAAGCCCCTTGGGAAAAATGTATATATATTTCATAAAAAAATTTTCTGTTCCCCATGTTTTGAAAGAACCTGTAAATATAATACCTATGAATGTATGAAAAAAATTACTATTTATGAGGTTGAAAAATTTTTTTCCATTGTAAAATGAAAAGATTTACAAGAATTGAATCCTCTGCAGGTGGAGGTAAAACAAGTGAAATTGTTAATAGGTATATAGAACTCATAAAAAGAGGAATAAAATTTGACAGGATACTTGCTATAACATTTACAAATAAGGCAAGCGAAGAAATGAAAAAGAGAATTTTAAAAAATTTAAAAGAACTTGCGCTATCTGATGATACTTTTATTTTTAAAGTTTTAGATGGAAAGGATGGAATTATAGATAATTTTTCAGATTTTTCCGTTAAAACAATAGATGCTTTTTTATTTTCCCTTTTGAAAAGCTGTGCCCTTGACCTTAAAATTCCCCCTGAGCCCGAAATTGAAGAAAAAGAGAGAGAAAAAATAAAAATGATTATAGATGAAGTTTTAGCTCAGGTAGCGAATGATTCTTTCTTAAAAAATAAAATATTAAATTTTTTAAATTTTATTTCAGGTATATCTCAATCACTTAACCCTTATGAAAATTTTATTGATTATTTTAGCTCTTTTTTTGATAAGGAAAGGATACTGGGAGAAAATTATGAATTTTTAGGGGGAAATTTAAAGGATTTCTTTTTATTAATCAAAAAAAATCTTGAAGAGAAAAAAAGAAAAGAAGGTTTCATTTTCCTTTCAGATATTTCTATTCTTGTTTTTAATTATGTTAAAAATTCTGATGTTCCATATCTATTTTTTAAACTCGGTGAAAAATTTTATCATTTTCTTGTTGATGAGTTTCAAGATACGAGTCTAATTCAGTGGAAAAGTCTAAAACCACTTGTTGAAAATGCTCTTTCAGGTATGGATCCTGAAGGGAATAAAGGAACTTTTTTCTATGTTGGTGATCCTAAACAATCGATTTACAGGTGGAGGGGAACAAGATGGGAACTTTTTGATGATATTGTAAAGGAATTTGATGGAAAGATTGAAGAGAAGGATTTTGAATTTATTTATAAAGATATAAATAAAAGAAGTTTAAAAAATATTGTAGATTTTGTAAATGATATATTTGATATTGAAAATTTAAAAAATTATTTTGCCAAAATAAGTGATAAAAGGAAAAATTATATTAAATATTTTTTTGAAGTAGAAAGGGTATATAAGAATGTTAAACAGAAAACTGATAACAATAAAAATTCTGGTGGTTATATTGAATTTAAAGTTATAAAAGGTTCAAAGAATAAATCTGAGGA
>JBDRZP010000035.1 GCA_039804025.1 candidate division WOR-3 bacterium | reverse complement strand
TTCCATATATTTAATAATGAATAATAAAGAGCCTTTAAAATAGAAAGCCATAAAGCTCCATAAGCCTCCTGAACATATTTTATTTCTTCATAATATTTTCCTTCATCATCCAAAGGAGATTTATTTAATGTTTCTTTTGCATTTTCATACAACTTTATTGCCTCTTCTTTTATTTTCTCAATTTCTTCTGGATTTATTTTTAAATTTTCCATGCCTATATTATAATCTTCTTCAACATTCTTTTGTAAATCCTTGTAGAATACCATAACATTTTAGACTGATAAGGATTATTAATAGCTGAAATTAATTTTACAACATTTCCATAATTCTTTTCCAGTCATCAAGTGTTGCGGGTTTATTAAGTATCCTTAATTTCTCAAGCGAATCTATAACTGAATTTATATCTTTACCTTTGAAAATTTCATAAACACGATAAGCAGATGATTGATCTCTGTTTAATTTTTCAAAGGCATCCCTAATTTTAACTCCAATTTCATCAACTACCCAGTATGTTATGAGCTGTGCCCACCCCTCTGTAACCTCTTCAGATGTTGCTATGAAAAATTCTGTTGGCCATAAAGAAACACCACGTTTTGGTAAAAGATGGGTAATCCAGTGACCTATTTCATGAAGGAGGACAACCATTCTCAAAAGATTTTCTTCAATACCATATTTTTTTGCAAACCAGTTTATTCCTCTCGCATATAAAATGATTTTTTGTTGAGCTGGGACATAGCAACCCAGTAGCTCTTCAATAGATATTGTTTCGGGTCTTCCCCTCTCTCTATTTCTTGGTATAACAGGCTCTTCCTCTATCTCTCTTCTTCTTCCTATTTCTTCCAATTCATCTTCAAGTTCAGGATATGCAACAAATAAAGGAGGAATTTCATAAGATAGATAAATTTCAGGTAAAGGTGCGGTTGAATAACCATTTCTTCTGAATTTATCAATTGCCCTTGCAATTAATTCTTTCTCATCCCTGTTTAAATAATAAGGAATTTGTAAAGAACGATTAAGTAAAAGTGGAAGTTCAAATGCTTTTTTTCTTTCTTCAATTTTTTCATCAACTATTTTTAAGAAATATTTATCACCTGCCTTTTCAATTATATCTCGCAAATTTAAAATTTCTTTTGATGGAATATACCCAACTACAGGAGGAACCAAACCAAGGAGACAAGGTAGATGATGTGTAATATGTGAATCACCTGAATGATATATTATCCTATGTAAAAAATATATGATCTCTCTCAGATAACGGATATACCATTCAAATGCCTCGCCCGGAAACCGAGCAAAAACTTCATTTATCACATATTTCTTGCCAAATTCGTTGAGTTTTTCCCATAAATCAATCATAGCAGGATGAATATATTCCAATTCCTCTATTAATTTTTCTCTTAACCACCATTTTGCTCCTTCCTGTAGATCCTTGTCAGAGGAAACAAGACAATAGTTTAATAAATCTACGCCTGCAGCATCTATAAAACATCTCCAGAGTTCATCATTATCAGATCCAGCTTTTACATTTTTAATTTTTTCCCAGTTTTTTTTATCATTAATAAGTTTTTTCCAATTTGGAATGTTTTCCGTAAGCTTTTTTCTCCAGTCAGATGAAGACCAACTTTTCTCTTTAGGTGGATTCTCTTTAATAAATTTTAATAAATTATTTAATCCCTCCATTTTTACCTCCTATTTTTATTTTCCTCACAACTTTTTTCTTTTTCATATTTTAATTTTAATGTATTTTTTAATCTTTTCAAACTATTTGATACTTTGTAAAAATTTTTCAAAAAATAGAGAAAATTTTACTTCTATAAAAAGTTTTAATCAAATAAATCCCTTTCTTTTAAGCTCTTCTTTTTTACTTTCTAAAAGTTCCTTTGTTTTTTCAAAATTATAATCATTATAATCTTCTATAACATTTTTAATTCCGTCAATAACCTCATTTAATTCATCGCTTCCCCTTAATTTTGGAATAAGTTTATTCTTTAAAAAATTATCCATATCTTTAGCATCTTTAACTATATTTTTACATTCTTCAATGTCCCTATACCCAAAACCATATCCTATTTTTTTAAGAATTTCGTCAATTTTTTCAAGAATTTCAATAAAATTATTTTTTTCTTTAATTCCTTTCCAATCAACCCTCATTTCTATCGTATATGCCCTGCTTAATAATCTTGGGCTTAAATTCTGTGTTGTTTCATCATTGTTTATTGTTCCTAAAATATGAATATTCCCATGATATTCTAAATTCCCATTATCTGTTTGAATTATACCACCTGTTTCCATTGCAGAAATTATATCTGAAAGGTAATGTTCAGGATGCGAAAGATTCATCTCATCAAGAATTATGAAAAATGGCTTATCCTTATTTTTACTGGCATTTTCTAAAAGGTCATATAGAGCACCTTTATGAAAATTACCATTAATATCTCTATAACCTATCACATCCTTTGGTGATGTCCATTCTGGTTTTGTTCTTAAAAGAACTGCATGGTTTTTAAATAAATCACTGTTTAGAATATCATTCAAAAGTTCTTTAATTTTTACTTTTCCAGAAGGAAATTCAATACCAAGATAACTTGCTACAATAAGTATAGCCATAGCAGTTTTTCCTGTTCCAGGTGGTCCTGAAAATATAACAAAATGCCTATCACTTTCAAAAAGATCTTTATAAATCTCCCTTAACTCATCCTCTTTGTAATAAAAATAATCTTTGATTTTTTCAAATTGTTCTAATATTTCATTAAAGTTCTTCTTTATAATTCCCTCCTTAATCTTTTCATATCCTTTTTCAGCTTGCTCCTTTTCAACTGCCCACTGGATATCCTTTCTTTTTAACACAATACCGTGTACGAATTTAAAAATAAATTCTTCAACCTCTTTTTTCAATTCTCGGTTAAAGTATCCGGGGAACAAATGACTTAAAAGTGTCTTGAGTGTAGAAAAATTATTTGACAATTTCGAGTCATAATTTATAATTTTTTCCATTAATATAAATAAATCTTCATCAAAATGAGGAATTTCATAATGAGGATAAAATTTTTCTATCGTCCTTTCTATAACATCTTTTATAATCTCTCCTTTAGCATTTACTTCCTCATCGCAGTTTAATATAAGTTCAAACATTTCAATTTTTTTCTCCCTGTTTAAGATTTCATCTCCACAATAAACTCTTTCTATAAATTTTTTTATAATTTCGCCTCTACCTTCTACTTCTTTGTCATAATCTAAAAGGAGTTTTAATATATCAATTTCATTGTCTTTATTTATAAATCGAATATGAAATGCATAAGTTTTTTCTATAGCTTCTTTTACAATTTCGCCTCTTTTATTTTTTTCTCTATCCAAATTGATTATATCCTTTAATGTTTCAAAATCACCAAAGACGAACATAAACATCTGGGGAAGTTTTTCTAAGAATTTTCCTTTTTTATTTAACTCTTTTTCATAATCTTCTAAAAGTTTATATAATTCCTCATTTATTTTACTATTATATTCTATCATTACTTTATCCAAACATAATTCCACTAATTCTCCTTCCTTTTTAAATTCTCTATCAATTTCTATAACTTTTTTAAATATTTTTAAAATTTTTTCAGGTGAATTGGGAACTCGGGAGAAATCACGCCAAAACCATTCACTTTTCTCTTTCTCTTTCTCTTTTAATTTTTCACAGGCTGAGTTTATTAACTTTTCATCCTTATTCCTTAAACCAATGCAAAATACCGCAAATGAAATTTCAGAGACCCACCAATAGCTTTCTCCAAAAACCTGAATTGTTTCATTAATTAAATCATTAAAATCATAAGTTCCGGAATGAAATCCTATATGATATCTAAAGGTAGATCGGTCTTGGAGATCTCCTTTAGAAGATAAAAGTAAATCTATATTTTTATATTTTTCAGTTACCATTTTTATATCACGTAAATATAAATCACAAAAACTTGCCCATATAACTTCCTCTACAATCTTATCAAACTCCTCCATATTTCACCTCCAATTTTTTATAATTTTAGACAATAAATCTTTTAATTTTTTCTTATCTTTATCAGTTCTTAAATTTATTGCTATTATGCCCTTTTTTAATGCATATTCAAAATCCCCTTTATAAATTAACTTTGAATCTTCTTCTTCACCTGAAAATAAAATTGTTGCAAGTTTTGTTGGTCTTATAAAATTATCTGTTATTATATTATCTCTATAAATATGCATCTGTTCAAAGGCTGACTTTCTTTTCTATATCTTCATTTAAAAGGGATTATTCAAAATTCATCTTTTTTGCTTCAAATATGAATAAATTTTCTGGATTTTTTATATTATAAAAAATAACATCGGGTCTCACAGGTTCTGAAACAACTACAAATGGTTTTGTTTTCTTTCCAATATATTTTTGATATTCAAGATAAAAACCTTTATTCCACCAGAATATAATTGAATTATTATCAAAAACATCCTTTAATTCTGCTTTCCCCTCATCAATCAATATTTTTTCCTCTTCAATCTTTATCATATCAACTTCACATTCACCAAGAATTTCATTAAGAATTTTTTTAATACTGAATAATACCCATAATTCATAAATTCTCCATGATGCTATTAAAGATAGGTCACTTCCTATATCATCAGGTAAAAGAGTTCTTGCATATTTTCTGAAACAATCCCATATTTTTCTATAAACTGGCAAATAATATAATCTTTGAGTATATTCTGGGAAACTTAAATTTGAAGGAATTTCACTAAGAAATGTAGAAAATCTAAGAGTTCTAAATTTTTTATATATTCATCTATATAAGATAGAATTTCTTCAAGTTTATTTAACATCTCTTTTTTATCATCATTGCTATCTAAATTTTCTTTCAATTTTTTAACTTTATCTTCAATTTCAATCCTTTTATCTTTTAAATCCCTTAGAATCTTTTCAAGAAATGCAGCAACAAAAATGTTTTCATTTGTTAAAATTGACAATTTCTTTTCAATTCCCTTTATTTTTAATGAAGGATTATTTTTTGCCAAAATTAAGGAAGTATAATTATATGGTTTTAAATATTTGAATTCTTCTGGTCTACCAATTGTTTCTTTTAGAGCTATTTCAAAATGATGACTTTTTGTAAGATAATTTATATATTTAAAAATTTTTTCAAAAAATCTTTCTTTTTTATAATTCCATAGCATAAGGGTTGAAAGTTTTGTTGTTCTTTCTCCTTTAAATGATAATTTTGATTTTTTGAAATCCTTATAAAAAATTTTATGCCATATTTTCTTTAATTCATCAACAACTTCATTAAACCAGATTTCTTCAACTTCACTTCCCATTAAATTCTAATAAAAATGGCAGCATGTAAAGGTAGTTTTCATTTGAAAGAAAAGGTGAATTTAAACTTGTTTTTTCAAGGGTTTTTAAAGAACTAAACCATTTTATTTCAGGGTATTGAATTACTTTTACATCTCCTTTAATCTTTGCGATTCTTTTTGCTTCTTCAATTGCATCAAGGATGCCACCTGTTTCATCAATCAATTTTATATTTTTTGCATCTTCACCTGAATATATCCTTCCCTGTCCAAGGGAATCAACTTTTTCAAAGGGGATATTTCTTGAAATACTTACCCTTTTAACAAACTCTTTGTATCCCCATTCAATCTCTTTTTTGAAAATTTCTCTTTCTTTTTCATCAAATTTCATTGTAAAGGTGAAAGCATCTGCATGTTCCCTTGTTTTTACCCTGTCAAACTTTATTCCAAATTTTTCAAAAAATTCTTTAATTGTACAATTTATATACATATTAGAATAATAATTTTTCCTTATATAATTTTTCAAAAAGTATTCAAGGGGTGAAAAAGTGTTAAGGACTTGATGTTGTTTTGCATAAAAAAATTTTGCCTTTTAATTTATAATCTCAATGTTTCAGATGCCACTCCTTTTACCTTATAAAATACCATTTACCTCATATGGCACCAAAAATAAATAGTTCCTTATTTGTCCTTTCTACTAAATTTACCTATTGACTATAACTTTTAAAATTTTTTCCTCCTTATTGTATTTTAAAAAATAAATACCTGGGCAAATTCCATCAACGGATAATGAAATTTTTGAATTTAATTTATTCACCATATAAGTTCTAACTTTCTCACCAAGAACATTATAAAGTTCAAATTGACTTATTTTATCTTTAATCAAAGGACTTAATTCAAGCTTTATTTCGTTTTTAACAATATTACTTAATAACCTAAATCTTTCTTTTGAAAAATCTTTCTCATTTATTCCTACTCCATAAAATTCATAAATCTGTAAACCAGCATCAAAATCAGCAACATA
Organism: candidate division WOR-3 bacterium; assembly: GCA_039804025.1. Lineage (NCBI taxonomy): Bacteria > Pseudomonadati > Caldifarciminota > Caldifarciminota bacterium. The sequence continues at coordinate 8,461 of JBDRZP010000035.1, read as the reverse complement.
GGCATAATTTCCTGAAACATAAACACCGGAAGAATAGGCTGGTGTGAAATAATAACCTAGTTTGATTGGATTTGATGCATCTGTAACATCCCATATCTCAAGTCCACCTGTCCTGCTGCAATATACAATCTCTTATTTATCGGTTCATAAAAAAGTCTTTGAACAAATCCCCTTGTATGAATTTTTTCTGAAACTTTTTGAGGATTAGAAGGATTTGAAACATTTAAGATATATACACCACCACCTGAACCTAAAAATACAAGATTTCTTGAAGGATCAAAAGAAACTGCATAAGAAGGACCAAATGGCCAGTTACCTATGAATCTGACATTCAGTGAATCAAAGCCTCCTTTTACCTCTTTTTTATCAACAGGGAACCCATTTATTATTTGGATTATAGAGAGTATAAATACCCACATATTTAACCTCTTTTTAATTTTAACAATTAAATTTTACTCCAAATTTATTTAAAAAGTCAAAACGACTTGTATATAATCCTTCAAAAGTATTCAAGAGGTGCCCTTGATTTAGGAATAAGAGCAGAAAACTCATAATTTTTATCTTTTAGCTTCTTTTTCCATAAGAAAACAGTACTCTTTGCAATATTGAATGCTTCACGCGTTAACTTTTCTCCATATTTTTCATAAACTATTTAACCTTAATCTTTTTAGCCACTATTTCACCATATTTTTTCTCTATTTCCTCCAAATTATAACATGGCATTTTAAATTCTTTCTGTCTTATAAAATAATTTTAAAGTATTTCTCTATCTTTATTCAATAATTCTATTATCTTTTTAAAATTTTTCAGAAGGATTTTATTACTCCTTCCGAAAATCCACATTTTATATTGTTTAAAATGGCTCCGCTTTCAAAATAACAGCGAACCGTCTCTATAATTTTACCAAATTCCGTTCATCAGTCAAAAAAAGGAATTTAAAGAAATGACATCACAGTCGCAGGCTCGGACACAACTTGCGTCCTCGCACTGCTTCCTTTATACTATGCCAATTCCATCGGCAGAGTTTCTCTATTCCCACCCACTACCCTATAAGGAATTTTATTTTTATTAAAATCCACCTTGACAATCATTGTATTTTTTTTGTATATTATAATCAGATTTTGTTAAAAATTATATTTTAAGAAACGGATTGCCATTATGAATGAAAAAGAGATAATGAGGGTTAAACAGGTTGCTGAATATTTACAGACGGATGAACACACCATCTATAAACTTGCCCGTTCTGGTCAAATCCCTTCCTTAAAAATCGCTGGTTATAAAATGTTAACAACTTCTTTACAGGATAAAAATTGAATAATGTCAGCAACATAATCTCTTATATTATAATCCTCTCCAGACGACTTAATTATTATTTCCGCAAGAGTGGGTCTTATATCTAATAAATTCTTATCGTATTGTTTTATCTTCTCAATTATCCTCTCTGTAACCTCCTCCAATGTTTTATTATTCCTATTTGATTGAAATTTTTTGACTTCCGATAACATTTCATTATTTTTCAAGATTGAGATTACATAATTGTTTAATTTTTTATTTTTCTTAAAATTTTGATCCAATACTGCTCTTTCACTCATTGCAATTATTTGTCCCAGCCATAAATCATCATACAACATTTCTTCCAACTGTTTTTTGAAATGCTCAATATCATATTTTTGCTTCCCAACAAAAAGGCTTTTAATAACTTCATTTCCATAAACAGCAATTATATTTACTTTTATGCCATCAACTGCAAACTCAATACGAAATGCTTTCTCAGGCAATTTCTCTTCATCAATTTTATGTTGAATATTTTTATCTTTTAGAGTTTTGATTATGTCATTTTTGCCTCTTATCAGACCATTATAACAAATACCCCATTCTTCATCTTTTTGTGTTGTTGCCGGTTCTCCTTGAATATCAAACAGGATTCCCCCTATGAGAAAGACATTTTTTATACCCGAATTTTTAATACAATTTCTAAAAAATTGATTTCCAATAATTAACTTTGTGAATTTGTTAAACTTTTCCATCAATTCAATCCTTCCTGCAGTACACCCCGAATAAACCTTCATCTTCAATTCACAAAAAACAAGATTATTTCCGCTTTTATTTACTATGTCAAATTTTTGTTTCGTTAGTTCAGACTCTTCCAATTTAATGTTTTGCCCTAACCATTGGGGTAGTTTCATTAAAGCAAATTCAAACTCCATTTTTTCTGATGTTCCTAATTCCTCTAAAAGTTTAGCAACAAGATTTCCTCTTCCTGCCTGACTATGTTTATAATATGATGTTGCACAATTCATGACCTCTTTTCCCTCTTTATTACATCTATTCCCACAGCCCTATAATTTATCTGAAACAGAGTGTGACAATCTAGACATTCGCATTGAAGACTAATCCATTCCTCATCATAAATTTCATTATAAGAGATGTAGCTAATTCCTTTGCAATCAGGATTAGGACATCTAATCTTATCCTCCAAAAGATGATAGTCTATAAGATTTATTGTATCCATTTCAATACCTCCATGGTTTTTGGATTATAAGAAGTTTTCATAAAAGACTCACTTCTTTAAGAAAATTTTCCCAAGAATCTCTTTCCCATTTTAGTTTATTAATTGGAACCAGATACCTTTTTTCGCGAACTTTACCTAAGGTAGTATTGTGCCCTCTTTAACAGGTTTATAATCCTTCGTTTTAAAATAACCACAAATAACACCCTTTAAATCCGTTTGTATTTCTCCAAGTCTGGTAAAACCACAGACTTCAATAAAAAATTGTAAAATTGGTTGTTGAGGGACAGAACATTTGACAGCAATACCGTAATCATATCCAATATTCGCATCGCACCAAATACCTGCTAAAGTTGGAGAGGATTTTATACTTACGTTCTTTTTGGCATTAATGATGTCATTCCTATATTCTTCAATTTTATGATAACTGTGCTTGGTATCAACTTATTATTAAGCCAACATAAGACTTTATTCTTATCAAGGAATAGCTTGTTTTTTTGACGATTAATCACATTGAAGTCATTACTTCTGCAAGCAGATAATAGCAACTCACTAATTTCTTTATCGTCAAAATTTATTTTATAACTGTCCTGAATTAATCCTCTGAGATGTGAGATATAACCCTTGAATTTTTCTCTAAACTTACTTGGACTATTTAGGTCTTCCTTTAATATTTGGTTCATATTATCACCTTCTTAACACTACCAAGTGTTCTGTCTTTATTCTACTATCCTTTTCACCTGATGCAGGATTAATATCCGATTCAAACATTACTCGTGAAACGATTTTGTCAATAAATGTAACTTCGTGTTTCCAACCAAATCTTTTTAAATGTTCAATTACTATTTCGTCTATTGGAATTGAGGTTGTTCTTATCTTGGCAGGTCCAACAAAAATACACATAAATACACATATAATCTCTTACATTTTCTCCTAAACGAGAAAAGGCATCTAAAATAGCATAGAAATATCTATCACATAAAACTCTAAGGTGTCTTTCTTTTATCTTTTCTCTAAATTCATAATACTTTTCAGAATAAATTTTTATTGTGTTTACAGACCTGTATGGTATTTCTTTTTTGCTCAGTTCTTTTATAAAAGACTCTTTATAGCCCAACCAGAATAATTCAAGCTTTGTTGACCTTATGTACTCTTGCGCTTGCAAATAAGGTGGTGATGTTATGAGGATATTGACATCGTTTTCCAATTTTGTCTCCAGAGAATCTATTCCTGATATAATTTTATATTCAACTTTTTTAGGATTAAGGGTATTATATTCCCAAATCTTTTTTAATAGTTTGCATATCTCTTTTTGCAACATATCATAAAATTGAGATTTCCAGTTCTTTTTCAGAAGTTCTTCTATCTTCTTTCTGGAATACTTTGATTTATATAACTTATGAACCTTCTCGTCGCAATAGGAAAAATATCTAGTGACATTAATTAACGGTATTAAAAGTATATATTTATATCCCCAAGCCTTTGAGAGGACAGGAAGAAATTCTTCTGGAAACCAATAATTTAAATTAGACCATTCTGGGATAAATTCCTCTTTAGAGTTTTTGATATCTTTCATTAACTCTAAAATATTTATTTCAGGTTTCTTCATAATCGCAGTATCATGTATTACATTTATCATTGGATTTAAATCCCACAATTCATAATCATATCCATACACTCGGGATACAATTCCAACAGTGCCATATCCAGCAAATGGATCAAATATTTTCATGCCTGGTTTGGTCGTTTACATAAGAAGGACTAAACCAAATTGGGGGTTGTCTTTTCCCCTGAGGGCTTTGCCCCAAATCAAAACTGTAAAATTTCCACTCGTCAACCTCAACGAGATTTGGGGTTATCTCCTTTAAAATTTCAATTTTCATTTTTCCTCCCGTTTTCTTCTTGAAGTTTTTTTTGGATTTTGTTGGCGGCATATTCAAAAAGCTTCCCTAAACCAGCAAGCACAACCACAATAATTATCAGCGATAGAGCAATTGAAAGTAAAAAAGTTATAACCGTGATCACGAGGCTGTAAAACATAAGCGCTGTTATGGGCTCTAGGGACTTATCAATAATTTTTGTCTCCGAAACTCTCCTAAGACCTTTCACCCACAAATCTAAAACCTTGCCGACACCATCTGCCCCGCGATTAAATAAATTCGCAGCAGAGTGCACCGGCTTACTAAGCAAACGATACAAAACTATTAAATTTAACCCGAACATATTCTACACCTCCTTTAATTTTATTTTCACTAGTACACAGCATTTTTAAGGGGTCTGTCGGAACCCGAAAACAAAGAACTTGTATTTTGAAATTATATACCAAAAACCTTATCTTTTTTACAAAAAAACTTTAGCAAAAAATGAAAAAAACATATCTGGGATTACTCAAGGAAACCCTCAAAGGGATAAACCGACATTGCGATATAAAGTTAAAAAGGAGAAGATTTTCCGTCATATCCAACCTTGACAGGTTCATATGGGTAGGGGGTTTAGGCGTAAGTGATTTGGTGCTCTTAGGAAAGTATGACCTGCCTTTTTTAGCTATAAAAAAAGATGGGTTTTGGTTTGTTGATTTAACCTACTGTTATAAAAAGCTTTTAAATAACGAGCAATTTTACCTAACCCCTACCTTAACAGATGAAACCATGAGTTCGGTGCTGTTTTATAATTACAACATTTATTCAATTTCAACTGACCGCTGGGTTTTGCTAAATGGGAAGGTATCTGAAATCGATGAATTTAAAGGGATAAATTTCCTCATATGGCTTATCCATTTGCATGTCAAAACAAACGGTTATTACAACCTTGACTTCATCATCGTCCCCTGGGGGTTATCCTTTAAAGACGGCTTCCTTACCCATATTTTGTATGATGAGGGGGATGCTTTAACATTGGAATTTGTTTTCAAGATTTTGCCGAAGTTAAAAAAGGCGGTGATTTCAAAAGGGGAGGATTTCCAAATTACTGAAAGCAGGTTAGCAAGCGGGATGGTTAGAACGAAAACACAACTTAATAACTTAATTGATTACTTTTTAAAAAACTGACTGGAAATCGATTTCCACTTTTAAAACAAACGATATTGCTGTTTATGAAGGAAACCTTGTTTCAGACGACCACCTTGTGGGATTATCCTCGTCAAAGTTATGGTAAAACTCCCAAGGAGGATAACAAGTTTCAGGGTGTGACGCCTGCTTTTCCTGGGGATTTAGTTCTTGACCCTATGGCTGGGAGCGGGACGACGCTAGATGTATGCAAAGAAGAAGGAAGACGTGCAATAGGATATGACATCAACCCCAGACACCCAGAGGTTATAAAAAACGACTCAAGACATATCCCCCTCCCAGATAATTCCGTAGATATGGTATTCATTGACCCTCCCTACGGGGATAATGTAAAATATTCAGATGACCCAGCAGATATAGGCAAGATATCAGCCGAAGACGAAAGGTTCTACGAGGAACTTGAAAAAGTCGCAAGGGAAATCTACCGGGTTCTAAAACCCCAAAAAGTATGCGGCTGGTTGATGGGCGACCAGTGGGTCAAGGGAAAATTTACAGCAGTGGGATTTAAAATATATCAGATGCTCACCGAAAAAGTTAAATTCGAACCCGTTGACATAATTTGCGTTGTAAGAAGAAACCAAAGCTCAAATACAGCACTTTGGCATTATAGGGCAAGAAAATACAACTTTTACTTGCGAGGTTTCAAATACTTGATAATCGTAAGAAAACCAGATAACACAGCAAAACCTAAAAGAGAGAAAATCAAGTGGAATAAATATAAGTAGTTAAAAATTTTCTAATTTCTATTTTGTTTCGTGGTTTGGCACAAATAATCATGTTTTCTCCCCTTATTGCCCTATTGCGTGCACCTAACAAAGGATTGAATATCAATCTTCTTCGCAGAATCTTTTAGTTGTCATAGTTGTAGGAATTTTTTTCCCATTGACTGTGCTATCTCCAATTATGATTGCTAATTTGCCACCGGGTTTTAATGCCCAGAATATGTTTTTTATAGCAACCCTTGGAGGTAATCCGCCATAGCTTCCCTTTACAGGTTCGTTATTTCTCATTCCCAAATATTTTGATTCAATCTTTTTCATATCTACACCAAGATAATCATAAGCAATTCTATCTTTTCCAACATAGTCAATTGAAAAATAATAAGGTGGACTTGTAATACAGGCATCAAATTTTTCTTCCATTCCCTCCATATTTTTTAGTTCAAGTGCGTCTCCCTCTATAATGCGGGCAGGTTCAAATTTAAGCCCGTATTTTTCTTTAATTTCCATCGTCTTTTTATAGCAATTTTTATATAATTTAACTTTTCAATAAAGAGACCTACCTTGCCCTTTTTATTATATCTTGAAGTCCTTACAAAAGCGTCAACGGTATCAAAATATACTACTAACATTAATTTGTATATCCGTGGGTCTGGGTGTTGCCATTTTCTATTTTCTATTGCCTCTAAAATATCTTGTAGTTCGCTGGTTGTAAATTCTAGTTTTCGTTCTTCAATAAAAAGCAAATCATTTTTCAGCATGGGCAGTAGTTCCAGACCCATATATGGATAAAGATTATGAAAAGCATAGGCATTAGCATCGCCAAATTTATTTACAAAGTCAGCATAAAGGGTTGTTTTCCCTTTAACTTTTTCAAGGTGGGCAACTCTTAGTCTTATAAATTCTTCATCACCTTTGAATTTAACTACTCTATTTACGGGGTCAATTGTATATTCATCAGTTAATCCTTGTAATTCCAAATCCAAAAATTCTAAGTCAGCCAATGTCTACACCCAAAAGCCAAATATGGTATCTCCTTTAGGAAGAATATAATTTGCAAATTCCTTAGCATAAGCATCCATTATTTCTTCATAAGAGGGAAATTCGTAAGTTTCAAATATTGTTGCTTGTTTTTGGGGTAGGGTGTTCTTAGCCATATCTTATTATCTCCTCCCTTGTGTTACCCTTTTTAATACTTCCTCACTTATCCACTTATCTATTATATCTCTTTTGAACCGCCACTGACCAGTAATCTTGAGGGAAAGGATTTGACTAGAGTGGGCAAGTTTATGGGTGGCGTGTTCATTCATCTGTAAATATTTAGCGATCTGTTTAACCCTCATTATCTCTTTTTCATTCATAATGGCAATCCGTTTCTTAAAATATAATTTTTAACAAAATCTGATTATAATATACAAAACAATACAATGGTTGTCAAGGTGAATTTGTATTTAGGTATAATGATCGCAAACAGTTAAGGAGGGGAATGGTCAAAAAGAAAAGAATTAAAAAATCTCTCAAAAGCACCTAAAAATCCTAAGAAATATCCTTGATTATGTTAGTTGCTCAAAGTTCTTCTTACCTAACACCATCAATGACCAACCCTTTTTGCCTAAAAGTGTTCGCGATGTTGTTGACAATTACTTCTCTTTTCTCTTTCCGAAGATCCCCCAGTTCGTATTGTTAAAAATAGCTCCGCGGGCAGGACTCGAACCTGCAACCCGCTGGTTAACAGCCAGCTGCTCTGCCAATTGAGCTACCGCGGAAGGTCGTTATAAATATAATATCAAAAAAAGAAAAAATCAAGAGTCCCAACCCCTCACTCCACAAAATCAGCAAAATCCCCCATTCCTTCCATTATTTGGTAAATTTGACTTTAAAAAAGCAAGATTTTATATTTTTCAAAAAGCAAAAATTCTATGAAAACGCTTGGGAAAGATAAAAATTTTCTTTCTATCCCTGAAGATTTTTCAAATCTTGAAAACTCAAAAATCGTGATCCTACCAGCACCATATGAACATACGACAAGCTACATAAAAGGCACAATTCTCGGACCCGAAAAACTACTTGAAGCCTCCCATCAAGTTGAACTTTACGATGAAGAATTTCAAATTGAACTCTTTCGGGAGGTTGGAATTGCAACACTTGAACCAATTGATTTTACAGAA
>JBDRZP010000034.1 GCA_039804025.1 candidate division WOR-3 bacterium | reverse complement strand
GTCCGAAATATACCACTATTTTATTCTATCAAAAATTATTTATCAAAATTTGTCAAAGAGGAATTAAATACTATAGAAAAATATATAAATTCAGTTATGGTGTAAGAAAACCATTCAGAACTTCAATCTATTTTTGACAGGAATATATGGACTTTAAAAGAAGCAAAGAAATGGTTAAAAGAGCATGACTTTCAATATAGGACTTATGAAAGAACAAAAAATTATTATAGATTTCCACAACTCCCAGTAGAAAATTTTGAAAGATTTAGAATAAAAGATTTTGGGAAAGGAATAAAAGCAGTTATAGGGTTTGAAGAGGATTTGCCAAAAAAACATTGAAGAGGATTATAATATAAGTATGGAAAATTTAAAAGTAAATCCAGAAGAAATTGAAGAAATAAAAGAAGAAGCAAGGAAATTTTATAAAAATGCAAAAGAAACATTAAAAAAATCTCCTTTGGATGAGGACACAAAAATTTTTGAAGAAATGAAATATGTTCAAGAGGCTTATGGAGCTTTATGGCTTTCTATTTTAAAGGCTCTTGATTATGCATTATTAACAACAGGAAAAATAGATAAAGATAAATTGCCTGAAAGTTCTGATGGATATAGAGATTATATAAATAAATATTTATTGCATAAAAATGGAAAATTGAGAAAAATATTTGAAAGTTTATATAAAGGAATTCATATTGCAGGGTATTATAGAGGATTGAAAGAAACAAAAAGAGAAATAAATGCAGATTTTGAAAATGCAAAAGAATTTTTACAAAAATTAGGAATAGAAGTTGAAGATTAGACACTTAGATCCATAAATCAATATTTTATTTAAATGAAGTTTATAATGTTCCTTATAATGTATTTTTATGTTTTGAGTTTTCAAGCTAAATCTCAATTTACCTAACCAGATTTGATTTATTTAATTGATATATTTTAAAAGCAATTGGAGAAAAAATAGAATGTTAAATGATAAATAACATAAGTTAAATCTCTGAACTTTCTATGGAATTGATGAAATATTACATCAGAATTTTTATAAAATTGATTAAAAATATGCTTGATGAAGATAAAAATATAAAAATCCTTGTGTTTCAAAGAGAAATACTCTTGAAAAAAAGGAGAGAGGATGAGATAATAATAATATGAAACTTTTAAAAAGAAATAAATCGGTAAATATAAAAGGATTAAAAAAATTACTTGTTGATATAGTAAAAAAAATATTAGAAGGAAAAGCATATGAAATACCAGCTCTTTTCATATGGGGACCTCCTGGTGTCGGTAAATCAACAATCATTAAAGAGGTGGCAAAAGAATATAATTTAGAAGTTATAGATTTGAGACTCGCACAAATTGACCCCGCTGATCTTAGAGGCATTCCATTCCCAGATAAAGATACAAAAAGATTAGTCTGGTGGATCCCAGAATTCTTCCCAACAGATGGAAAAGGTTTCCTCTTTTTAGATGAGTTAAATTTAGCAGACCTTTCAATTCAAGCAACTGCCTATCAACTTGTTCTTGATAGAAGAGTTGGTAATTACAAACTCCCTGACGGCTGGTATGTAATAGCAGCTGGAAATAGAAAAGAAGATGCGGTAAATGTGTTTGATATGCCTGACCCTTTGGTTTCAAGATTTATTCATATAGAAGTAGAACCAGACCTTGATGTCTGGATTGAATGGGCAGTAGAAAAGGGAATATCCGAAGAAATAATTGCTTATTTGAAATATAAACCCGATAATTTTATTAACACAAAGCCTGATAGAATTTCAATTGCTTATCCCTGCCCAAGAACATGGGAATTTGCAAATACAATCTTGAAATTGACAAAAGATGTAGAAATGATTGCACTTGCTGTTGGAAACCCTGTTGCTGCTGATTTTATTGCTTTTTTAGAAGTATACAGGGAGTTGCCTGATATAGAAAAAGCTTTAGAGACAGGAGAAATAAATTTTCCACCCCGCGAAAAAACCTCCATATGGTGGGCTATTTCAACTGCTTTAGGCTTAAGACCTAAAAATCAAAAACATATAGATAATGTTGCAAAAATTTTACTTGAGATTAGAAAAAATTTTGTTGAATATGGTTCGTATATATTGAATTTAATTCTCAAAGATAATGAAAAGGGGTTAATGCTCATGAAAAGCAGATTTTATAAGGAGTTAAGAGAAGCATATTTTGATTCTCTGCTTTAAATCAAGGAGAAACCAATGAGAACAAAGGAATTTGAAAAGGCAATTGTAAAAGTGGTGATGGAGCACCCTTTTTTCAGAAGACTCTTATTAGAAACAGTTTTTGAAGAAGACTCGAATATACCCACTGCCTGTGTTTACGGGGACGGAAGATTTAAGATTAACACAGAATGGTTCAAAAATCTAACTGTATCTGATAGAGTTTTTGTTATACTCCATGAAATTTTGCATATTGCTTTATGTCACTTCATAAGATTAAATAATAGAGATATAACTTTATGGAACATAGCAACAGACCTTGCAATCAACTCTATGCTTGTGAATATGGGATTTGAAATTAATAAACTTAAAGAAACATCATTATTTCCCGAAAAGTTTGGTTTTGAAAAATGTCTATCAGCAGAAAAATACTATAGCCTTTTAATTCAAAATTTTGAAGAAATAAAAAAATCAGGATATCTTTACTTAAAAGGATTTGACAGCCATTACCCCTGTGATAACCAAATCACAGATTTAGTTGAAAGAAAATACAGTAAAGTATTAGGTGAAGTCTGGAATATGATAAAATCAAAGGGGAATTTACCAGGATGGTTTCAGGAGTTTGTGGAAGAGCTAAAGGAACCAAAAATTAACTGGAGGGTTATGCTTGGTAAATTTTTAATTCAGAATATAAGAGTGAAAACAGAATGGACAAGACCAAATAGAAGATATCTTGCTTACGATATTATTTATCCAACAAGAAGACAAAAAATTTTGGAGTTAGTTATCGCTGTCGATACATCAGGCTCAATTAGTAGTGAAGATTTAAAGGATTTCTTCAGTGAAATTAATGGTATTTTGAATTCTTTCAATTTTTATCATATTTATCTAATTCAGAATGATGCTAAAATTCAAAAAGTAGAAGAAATAAAATATCCTGATAAATTACCTGATACTATTGAAATAATTGGCAGAGGCGGAACAGATTTTAGACCAGTATTTAAGTATCTTGAAGAAAAAAGAATTATACTCCCTCTTATATTTTTCACAGATTTGTTGGGGAATTTTCCGGATAAGGCTCCACAATTTCCAGTGTTATGGATTTCAACAACAAAAAAGAAAGCCCCTTTTGGAATAACGGTAAGATATAAAAGGTAGAATTTTTATGAATGAAAGGTCAAAATATATTGAAGCAGTAAAAAAAATTTTTGAAAGTTATAAAATAAATTACAGAGAAGAAATAATAAGTAATATGTTTTTAGTTAAAAATGACGGATTATGGATTGTAGTATCAGGAAAAGAGGGAGAGAAAATCAAAAACTTAACAGCACTATTGCGAAAAAATCTCTTACCTTACTTAATTTTATATAATAGTTTGAAGGAAGAAACTTATATATGCGATTTGGGAAACGAATATAAAGGCAAAAAGTTTAAAACAATAAATTATGATTTTTATAAATTAAAAGATAACTGGTGGATTTTAACAAATTTATGGGTTGTAATAGAAAATGTTTTAAAAACACAAAAAATTTCAATTTTTTTGCCCTCTTCTAAACAAAAAGATGAATTAAACAATTATAAAAACCATAATTTAATTGTAAAAGTTTGTGACATAAAAGTTTCCCGTTACACAAGATTTTCTACATTTACTCTACTTTATAAAGATATCCCTCATTATTCTGTGATTTTTGAATTGGAAAGTATTTTTGGTAATTTTAAATATGAGAATGGATTTATAAAAATGATACCTTCAAATGAAAAGTTATTAACCACTGATTTTATTTTTGAGCTTGAAATTTTTTTTAAACTTTTAAGTAAGTTCATTAATAAAAATAAAGGTTTTGTTGGTTTAGGTGAAGTGATTTATACTGCCTTTAAAGAAAATCAGTTGAAAAAAAAATTGATAACAAAGAGAGAGTTACTCGAATATTTAGGGGTGGTGTTAAAAATGGACTTGAAAGGATTAATGGAATTTATCAAAAAAGAAAAAAGCCTTAAAAATAAAATTAAAAGAATAAAAGAAGAAATAAAAAATGGATTGTTTATAAATATGTATAAGTATGGAGGAAGTTATGGTGTATAATTTTAAAATAAAAAAAGGAGGCTAAGATGAAAAAGAAAAAAAGAAAAAGTAAAAAAGAAAAAATATGTATAAAATGCAAAAAGATATACAATCCTGAGTTAACATTTATAAAGATAACTGAGGAGATATACCTTTGTAAAGAGTGCTTTGATGAACTTCTTAAAACAACATCTGAAAAAGAAAATAAAACTCTTTAAAGTTAGATAAAATAAGATTTAGTCTGTAAATTATGAAAAAAGATTATGCTTTTGTAATTTATTATAACAAAAATAATAAATATAGTTTTAATGCATTAGTAGGCGCCATTGAAACTGAAGAATCCCTTAACAATATAAAGATTTACTTTATCAAAAATAAAAAAAATTTTATCACAGAAATTGAACATATAATTAAGGAACATAAAAAAGTAATAATTGGTATATCTTTTTTCACCACACAATTATGGGAAATAAATAAAATTGTTAAAACATTAAGAGAAAAATTTGGTAAAAAAATATTACTTATCTCAGGAGGACCCCATCCAACAGGAGACCCGGAAGGAACACTTAAAATGGGATTTGATATTGTTGTAAAAGGTGAAGGGGAAGAGACAATAACTGAACTTTTAAAAAAAATATGTAATGATGAAGATTTTAAAACTGTTAAAGGAATTACCTTCATTGATGATAATGGAGTTATGAAATTCACAGGTAAAAGAGAACAAGTTGACTTAAATAAATATCATCCCTTCGCAATAAAAAACGAGAAATTTGGACCTATTGAAATAACAAGGGGATGCCCTTTTGCCTGCTATTTCTGCCAGACTCCAAGAATTTTTGGTGCAAAGCTGAGACACAGAAGTATTGAGAATATATGTAAATATGTGGAGTATATGAAAAATAAAAATCTTTTAGATATAAGATTTATTACCCCAGATGCCTTCTTATACGGTTCAACTGATGGTAAAAAAATTAATATCCTTGAATTGGAAGAACTTCTGAAAAATATTCATAAAATTATTAAACCAGAAGGAAGAATTTTCTTTGGAACATTTCCATCAGAAGTTAGACCTGAACATGTAAATGAAGAAACAATAGAATTGATACTAAAGTATGCTGATAATGATAATATTACAATCGGTGCCCAATCTGGAAGTCAGAGAATTTTAGATTTATGTAACAGAGGACATACAGTAGAGGATGTCTATAATGCAGTAAAAATTACCCTAAAATCAGGTCTTAAAGCAAATGTAGATTTTATCTTTGGACTGCCTGGTGAAACTGAAGAAGATATTAACTTGACAATAAAGGTAATAGAAGATTTAACAAGAATGGGAGCTTACATTCATACACATGCATTTATACCTTTACCTCAAACACCCTTTGCTAAATCACCACCAAAAGGAGTTAATGAAAAGATCAAAAAAATTATAGGAAAAATAAGCTCAAAAGGATTTGCTTTCGGAAGCTGGCAAAAACAGGAAAAAGTTGCCTTTAAAATATACCAGTATCTAATAAATGGTAAAATATAAATTTTTTAATAATGTAAACCTAAACCCATACCAAAGTAAGGAAAGTAAAGAGGCTCACCTTCATATTCTATCCCTACAGGTATTGTTGCAATAAGAGCAATAGCATATTTCTTATGATGGTAGGTTAAAGAAATAAAGGGAGGAATTAGGGGAAAAATATTTGTTCCAAGGGGCTGGATATAAATATGAGAACCAACAGTTAAAAACTCAGGGTTTCCAAAACCAGATAATAATGAAATACCTATGGGAGCCCATATATCTTTAATTATTCCATCTCTTTGAGGTAAACCTAAAAAAAGAGAAGGTCTAAAATGGATTTTAAGCCCAAATCTTACAGGATCTGTTGGTGAAACAACCTTTCCATAAATTCCACCATCAATCTGTAGCCTTATATCTTTAGAACTTTGCTCATTTACTATATTATTAATTGAGGTTCCAAATCCATACCCTAATTCAATTTTTCTTAAAAAACTTTTAGATTTTTCATAATCCCCTCTTATACCACCGAACTTAAAATTTTCAATACCATAATGGAGAGAGACGCCCATTCTCTTTTCTGTTTTTGGTTCAAGAGTTTCATACATAAAAGGCATTGTCATACAGCTTAAAATAAATAGATTAAAGAGAATAAATATAAATCTTACCATAATAACCTCCTTTTTAATCTTTGTTTTCATAGTAAATTATATCATATTTTTTATTTTAATTTTCTCAAATCCCTTTTATATATTTCCCTAATTTTCAAAAAGGTTTTTTCATATAAATTGCTTTTAAAATCCGGGAAACTCGTTAAAAGGGGTCTAAATTTCCCTTTTTCATACCATAAGGTTATATCAGCATAAACTCCTCTTCCAAGATATATTTTATAACCACCTTCCTTAAAAGATGCTAAAACGAACTTGAAATAATCCATATAACCGGGATCTATATTAACTTTCCTTTTTCCTTCAATAGTAAATTTTTTTTCAATTTCCCATGTTATATACTTTATTTCAACAATTTTTGATGGATCAATTAGTTCCTTAAAGGAATAAAATATTCTCTTTATATTTTTACCCATTTCTTTTTCATAATAAGAAGTAAAATTAAAATCAAAACTTTCACTTTCATAATCAATCTCTCCAAAGGATTTTATAAGTTCTTCCTTAACCTTAAGTAATAAATCTTTTTCAGTGTAAAATAAACCTAAAATCAATTTACAGGGTAAAGGGCTTGCGGGTTCACTCATTTTATAAATCCCTTAACTTTTAAAATTAAATCCCTTTTTATATTCAGTTCCTCAAGAATTTTTATCATTTCCTTTTCTCCAATTTTTTTATAAAAAGTTTTTCCCTCTTTTATTCTATGAAAGTGTCCATCCTTTATATATATAATTCCATCCTTTACTTCCTTTGAAACAATAATGTGATTCATCATTTCAAATTCAAAAGATTTTTTCCAGGCTGATATAAAATCATCTTCACTTACTTTTTCTTTTTTTATTTTAAACCTGAATTTTTTAAATCCCTTTTCACTTTCCGTATAAACATATATACCGTCTTTTCTTTCTTCATAAATAAAATCATAGGCTGATGTTTTAAATTTAAATAAATCACTTTCAAGGGGAATAGGCTCATAAATCAGATATCCAACATCACATAGGTATTTTTTACCTTCAATCTCAAGGGAAATAAGGGTATGGGTATTTTCACCATAACTTCTATCTGCAAGTAAAAATTGGGGTTTAAAGCCTAAATATTCAAGGAAATTTTTTAAAAAATAAACAAGGGAAAAACAGGTTCCACCTCCCCCTTTTTCAAAGAAATCCTTGATGATATAATAGGGTGTTCTTAATTTTTTTTCAAAATTTTTGTTTTCTGCCTCAATTATCTTTGTTAAATTTTCATAGGGAATTTCTGAAAATATTTTAAGAACTTTTTTTAAAAAAAACAATTTATTTTCTTCTTTTTTTAAATTAAATTTTTCTGAGAGAAATTCAAAAGCCTTTAAATCCCTATCCTTTATTAACATTTATAAATAAATTCTACCTTTTCACTAATTTTATTCCAGTCAAATTCTCTTGAAAATTTTAATCCCCTTTCCCTTATTTTTTCTCTTAAAGATTTATCATTTATTAAAATTTCTATTTTTTCTGCAAGGTCCTTTTCATTTTTATTTTTAAATAAAAGTCCATTTATCCCATTTTTTATAACCTCGTTATAACCTTCTATATCCGAAGATATAACCGGAACACCTGATGCCATTGCTTCAATCAAAACAATACCAAAAGTCTCTCCTCCTATTGCAGGTGATACATAAATATCAGCACTCCTATAAATTTTTGGTAACTCATCAGGTTCAACAAACCCGAAAAATCTTACATTTAGATTATTTTCTTCAGCATACTTTTTTGAAATAGTAAATAATGGACCCTTTCCAACCATCCAGAATTCTATTTCCCTATAACCTTTTTCCCTTAAAATTTTAGCAGCCTTTAAGAAAATTAAAGGACCTTTTCTTTTTTCAAATCTTCCAACATATAAAACTGTAAAATTATTTTTCTCAATTTTTTTTCCTTCAGGATTAAACCTTTTTGTATCAACACCATTTGGAATGATAACATAATTTCCAAAGGGAAAATATTTTTCAATTTCCCTCTTTGCTTTTTTTGACACACAGATAACTCTATCAATTTTTTTAAAACTTTCCTTATAAAATATTCTTGCCAATCTATAAAAATTAAAACCTACAAAGGCAGTATGAAAAGTGGCTATATTCTTTGAACGGGAAAAAATTAAGGCATGGTAAGGCAAATTGTGACCAAGCGGTCCATGAGTATGAACTATATCAAATTCCTCCTTAAAAATTTCTCTTAATTTTTTTCTTAAATATTTTTCCCATGTAAAAGTTATCTGGGTAAAGTTGAGTGGTAAAATATGAACTTTTCCAACTCTTAAAACACAATTTTCTTCTTTTTCACCCTGATTATAAGAAGCAGTGAGGATTTTAACAATATGTCCCCTTTCTCTTAAAGCTTTTGATAGGTGATACATATGCTCGGATACTCCACCTGGAAATGGATAATAGGCATCAGAAACCATTAAAATTTTCATATAAATTTATTTAAAACTCTTGATTCTATTTCAAGAAGTATTGATGGAGTTTTCGCTCCTTTAATTAAATAAGAAAGCGAAAGAGTTTCAAGTAAATGGATTATTGCAAGAATAAGAAGAATTGATAGAAAAAATAAAAATATGCTTCCTAAAAGTTTGTCCCAAAAAGAAAGACCTAAACTTTTAATGGCTTTTTCTCCAATTTTAAAGAGAATGGCAAATAATACAATTGAAAATAAAAAAATTAAGATAAAGGTTAAAAAGTGTGAGAAGGGAATAAATTTGGGTAAAAATTTTTTTAGAAGAGGAGAGAGATTATAGGAAAGGAGAAAAGAAAAAGCAAGGGAAAACCAGGAAGTTATAAGACGCCATAAACCGTAAATAACTCCTATTAAGACAGAAAGGAGCAAAACAAAAAATGTAAAAATATCAAAAGGATGCATTTTAATTAATTATGCACTTAAAATATTAAATATGTCACTTTCTTTTATTATAAGAGAAACATATACAGGAATCAAAAATAATCTAAGGATGGCTTTTACAAGTGTTTTAATTATGTCCTTTTCTTTATTTTTCTTTATTTTTTTTGTGATATTAACTTTAAATTCCTTTAATGTTATATATGAAAGATCCTCTAAATTAATGTTTGAGGTTTATCATACAGAAAATCTTAATGATAAAAGTTTAAATTTTTTAGCAGATATTTTAAAATCCTTAAGGGGTGTATATAAAGTAGAGTATATTGATTCAAAAAAGGGAAGAGAATTTTTTTTAAATGATTATCCAGAATATAAGGAATTATTAACTCTTTTTAATGAAGATATATTTCCCCCAAAATTTACACTTCACTTAAAGCCCTATTTACTTTTAAGAGGAGAGATAATGGAATTAAAATCCTTTATTTTAAGACTTCCCTTTGTTAAAGAAGTTTATTTTGGCGAGGAATATATTTTAAAGATTTTCAAAATCCTTTTATTTTTGATTTTTATTGATATTTTTTTCTTCTTTTTCCTTTTATTTTTACTTACAATAACAATCCTCCAAACACTCAGATTAACGATAAGGTCAAGATTAAATCTTATTGAACTTTTATATCTTGTTGGTTCAGATGAGGAATACATTAGATCTCCCTTTGCACTTGAAGGTTCTCTATACGGTCTTTCAGGTTCTATAATAGCAGTAATACTTTCTCTTTTATTCTTTTCATTTCTTAAAAAATTTTTTGGAATAAGTTTTAATTTTGTATTTACAGTTTTAATTTCAATGGTTGCCTTCGGAACACTTCTTGGATTCCTTTCTTCACAGATAGCTCTGTCAGATATAAAGAAAATATGAGTATACTTCTTTTAATAATTATAAATGCAGGTTTAAAATCCAAGATTGATTCTTTAAATCTTGAATTAAAAAAAATAAGGGAAGAAAGAAAAATCCTTGAAAAAGAGGAAACCAAGACACTCTATTCCCTTGAATCCCTTAATAAAGAAATACAAGTTTTAAGTGAACTGGAAAAATCACTAATTTCAGAGAGAATTTCTCTTGAAAGGGAAATTTCAGATCTTGAGAATTTAATCAAAGAGAATGAAAAAGAGCTTGAAAAAACAAAAGATGTAATTAAAGAGTTTCTTATTTCACTTTATAAATATGGGAAATTAAGTCCTTTAAATATAATAAGGGGTCAAGGTTCTTTTTTAAATTTTTATACAGGGCTACTTGCTCTTAAAAAGGGTATTGAATTTAAAAAAGAACTTCTTGAAAGAGGTACCTTACTTTTAAAAAATTTGGAGGAAAAAAAAGAATCCTATAATTTAAAGGTTAAAAATTTAAAAGAAATTGAGGTAGTAACAGCTGAGAAGAAAATGGAACTCCTTGAGAGCAGAAAGGAAAAGGAAAAAATTTTACAGGAGCTGAGAAAAAAGAAAAAAGAACAGGAAAAACTTGAAATAGAACTTACCTATCAGGTTAAGAAATTTGAGGAATTACTTGAAAAAATTGAAAGAGAAAGAATGGCAAAAGTTAAAAAGGAAATACCTGAAAAAATTCCTAAAAGGGTTTTTAACTGGCCTATAAAGGGTGAAATAGTTTCTTATTTTGGTAACCTCTGGCATCCTGAATATAAAACAAAGGTTAAAAACAATGGAATCGATATAAGGGGGAAACCAGGTGATAAAGTTTATTCAGCAGATGCAGGAGTTGTTGTTTATTCTGACTTATTTATGGGTTACGGTTTAACTGTTATAATAGACCATGGAGACGGTTTTTATACAGTTTATGCTGGACTCTCAAAAATATATGTTTTTCCTGGAAAGGCAGTATCAAGGGGAGAGCCCCTCGGGGAGGTGGGAATTTCAATTTTTAGTTCAAATTATACCTTGCATTTTGAAGTAAGATATGGTGGGAAAGCTTTGGATCCTCTCTTGTTTTTACCCTTTGAGAGTTAATTTTTTAAAAATGTGATTTAAATCATGGAAAAATTTTTTTAGCATTTAATATAATATATAGGATGGAAGAATATAAAAATTATTACGAGATTCTGGGTGTAAAGCTTACGGCTTCAATTGGGGAAATAGAAAAAGCTTTTAAAAAACTTATAATAGATTTACATCCTGATAAATTTAAAAAATTTGGGGAAGAGGTTTATAAGAAGGCTGTGGAAAGGTTTACCCTTATAAATGAGGCATACAGTATTTTATCAAACCCTGAAAAGAGAAAAAAGTATGATGAGATGTTAAAAAGTGGTAATTTTACTCCACCACAGATAAAGGCAAAAAAAGTTCAGGCGAGAAATGCTTTTAATATGGGAAAAGAAGTTTTTGAAAAAGGAGAATATGCAAAAGCGGGAATGTATTTTAAGTCAGCACTTTTGCTTGACCCTATGTTTCATGAAGCAAGAGCATACCTTGCAATAAGTTATGTAAGGTCAAACAGAAAAAAAGAAGAGGTTCTTGAAATTTTAAAAATATTTGATAATCATATGGATGAAATTAATGATCCTGAACTATTCTACATAATAGCGAGAGCATACCTTGCTGCAGGTGAGAAGAATAAAGCTAAGGAGGTTCTTGAAAAAGGTTTAAAACTTTTTAAAAATAATGATAAATTAAATAAACTGTATAAAGAAATTGGTGGAATTTTTAAAATTTTTCCTTTTAAATAATCTAATTTTAAATAATTTTGATTCAAAAAAAATTGAATTTTGGAATAAAGCTACCTATTATATCTATGAACCAGATTCAGTCTATAAATACTTAAAAAAGTTTTTAAACATATCTGATTTTGAAGATTCTATAAAAGTTCTCCCCCTTTTTTTACTTTCCGGAATTGAACTCAAAAAGGAAAAACTATCAGATTACAAAAAATATTTTAATTATTTAGATGAAAAGTACTTTAAATTACTTACAATTTTTGAAAATATTGAGAAAACTTTTTTTGAAAATGTTTCCTTAAAGGATACCTTTTTATATTATGCATATCTTTTAAATGCCATTAATTTTAAAAAAGAAATTAATTTTGATTTTGTAAAAAAGGAACCTGAATTTTTATTTGCCTATTCTTTTATGAAGTTTAATTCAGGGAATATAAATGAAGCTGAAAGATTTTTAAATGAATTTTTAAAAGATAAAAAGAATTATTATAGCGATTTTTATGATGATGCCCTTTACCTTTTATCTTTAATAGAAAGATTAAAAGGAAATGAGAGTAAAGAGATTTACTATCTTTTGAGAATAAAGGATGAATTTCCATTAACTGATTATAAATACGAACTTTTTTTACGACTTTTATCCTTATACTTTGATAGAGAAGAATATTCAAAAATACTTGAAATTAGAAATGAAATAAAACCCTTTTTTAACCGGCTTATTCCATATTTTTACGCTTCTTTTGCTTTTGAAGGAAAGGTGGATTCTGCAGAAAATATAATAATACTTATAAAGGGAGAGGAAAGGAGAGATTCTATAAGATATTTTACAGAGGATAAACTTATAAAAAGGAAAAAATATGATATAGCTGAGAAAATTCTTGATAAATTTGAAAATAAAGAAAGTGATAAATATTTTAAATTATCCCTTGATGTGTTTTTTTTGAATGAAAGGGATAATAGATTAAAGGAAATTTTTCTTAAAGAAAAAGATGAAAAAAGAAGATTTTTGATAAGTAAGACTCTTGGAAAGCTATATTTTAAAAAGGAAAATTACAGAGAGAGTAAAAAATACTATCAGATTGCTTATGATATAATGAAAAGGGATGATATTTTATATTCCCTTCTTTTTACAAAATTTAAATTGGGTGAAATTGATGAGGAGAGTTTTTACAGGGATTTTTTGAAAGAAGCAAAAGATACATTGTTAATAAAAAAGACCCGTTCAGATTTTCATTTTTATCTTAAAAAAAGAGACAGATTCAGGGATAGTGAGGAAAATTTAGTTTCCCTTTTAAATTTATGTAAGGATAAGGAGGAAAAAAAATTTTTTCTTAAGGAACTTTATGAAATTGAAAGATTTTTAAAGAACGATTCCCTTTTTCTCGAAATTTTAAAGAAAAATTCTAAAAATGATATTTCTTCTTTTACCGCTCTTTTAGCCTTTGAGTATATGATAGAAAGAAATTTTCCAGAGGAAAAAGTTTTTTCCTTTCTTTCCAATTTTGAGATTGAAAGTAATGAAGACGGGAGAAAATTATTTTATAAACTCTCGGAACTTTATTTAAAGAAAGAAAAATTCAAGGAAGCAAAGGTTCTTTTAAAAGATTTGATTAATGAAAGGGATTCAATTTCAGATAAGGCAATATTAAAGTTAGGTGAAATATCCATAATAGAAAAGAATCTTTCCCTACTTGATACAGTTATAGATTACCTGGTTAATAATTTTGAAAAGGATAATCCTTTTATTTATTATTTTCTTGCTCAGAAAGAAGAATTCAAAGGTAATAATGAAAGGGCAATAGAACTTTATGAAAAAGCTGCAATAAATTTTAAAATGGATAGGAACGGTGCAGCAAGAATGCTTTTAAAAGCAGCTCTTATTTCCCCTCCTGAAAAAAAAGACCTTTATTTTAAAAGGGCTATAATCCTTGCAGAAGATGAAAAATTAAAAAAAGAAATAGAGGAAAAGTGGAAAAAGGAAATGTTTTGAATTTAAAATTAAAAATGTTAAAACTTATTATCCTCCTTTTTATGCTATTAGAAACCTGTGATTTCGGAAAGGAAAGAATTTCACCTTCTGATATAAGGGTTGAAGTTCTTAATGCAACCGGAGAATTACATCTCGCAAGGATAATTTCAATGGAATTAAGAAGGAATGGTTTTGATGTGATAAGATTCAGTAATGCTGATGATACTTTAAGTAAAACGGTAATAATTGAGAGAAAAAGTCCTGATAAAAAGTATGCAAAAATACTTGCTAATGTAATAGGTGTAAATAGAATAGATTTTGAGCCAGATCCACAGAGAATATGTGAAGTTACACTTATCATAGGAAAGGATTATAAGAAGGTATTTAAGAATAATCTTTTTCTGTGGAAATAGCAAAATACATTTCAGAATTAATTTACAATAAAAAAGGTGAAAATATTTTAATTATTGATGTAAGGGATGTTTTAAAAGGGATATGTGATTACTTTATAATTGCAACCTCTCTTTCTGATGAGCATGCAAGAAGTATTGCTGATGAAATTGAGATGAAATTAAAAAAGGAAAAGGGAATTTTAATTAATCATATTGAAGGTTATGAAAACGGTAAATGGGTTCTTGTAGATGCAGGCGAAGTTGTTGTTCATATTTTTGATGAGGAAACAAGAAATTTTTATGATCTTGAGTCCCTTTATGAAAATAATAAAAAAATAAGATATGATGAGGTTAATAGAACTTAAAGATTTAATAAGGAAAATAGTTGAGGGAAAATTTGGAGAAAGTGTTAATATTGAAATTGAAGAGCCTTCAATAAAGGAGCTTGATGCAGATCTTTCTTTTCCAGCCTTTGAAATTTTAAAAAAGGATAAGGAAAAGCTTCATGGGTTAATTGAAGAATTAAGGAAAACTGATTTTTTTGAAAAGGTTGAACTCATAAAGGGATTTGTCAATTTAAAGATAAAAAATGAAGTTATTTTTGATGCTGTAAAAATTCTTTTTAAAAGTCCAAAAAAATATTTTAAAGGTAATAAAAAAAGGGAAAAGGTTTTAATTGAATATATATCGGCTAATCCAACAGGTCCACTGAATGTGGCAAATGCGAGGGCTGCCTGTATAGGAGATTTATTGACGAAGGCTTATAGGATTAGTGGATTTATTTCCCATTCAGAATATTACTATAATGATGCAGGAAGACAGGTGGAGCTTTTAGGAATTTCATTAAGAGAAAGGGTTAAGGAACTTAAAGGAGAAAACTTTCAAATTCCTGAGGATGGTTATTATGGAGAATATTTAAAGGATCTGGCAAGGGAATATTTAAGGGAAAAAAGTAATTTGAGTTTTGAAGAGTTTGCTTTAAAAAAAATAATAGAAATGCAAAAAAAATCCCTTAAAAAATTTAAAACAGAATTTACAAATTATGTTTATGAAAGTGAAATAAGAAAAAGTTCTTTAATAGAGGAGACCCTTGAGAGGTTGAAAAATTATATATATAAGGAAGAAGGAGCTATTTTTTTTAAAAGCACGGAATTTGGTGATGAAAAAGATAGGGTTCTTGTAAAATCAAATGGTGAGTATACCTATTTTCTTACTGATATTGCCTATCATCTATATAAAATTAAAAGAGGTTATGATTATATTATAAACTTATGGGGTCCTGACCATCATGGATATATAAAAAGAATGGAAGGTGCTTTAAAGGCTCTTTCCTTTGAGAATTTTTATGTTTTAATTGTTCAGCAGGTAAATTTAAGAAGGGGAAATGAGCTTGTGAGAATGAGTAAAAGAAAAGGTGAAATTTATTCCCTCTTAGATTTAATAGAAGAGGTTGGAAAGGATGCTGCAAGATTTTTCCTTTTATTAAGAGCACCTTCTTCACCACTTGATTTTGACCTTGAACTTGCAAAGAGGATGAGTATAGATAATCCTTTGTATTATGTTCAGTATGCTCATGCAAGAACAAATCAGATTATAGAGTTTGCTAAAAAAAGGGGTTTTGATAAGGTTTTTGTTCCCTTAAAAATAAATTTTGATGAAAAGGAAAGGGAAATTTTAAAAAAGATGTTTTTGTTTCAGGATATTTATGAAAAAATAAGAAAGGGATTTTTGACACACCTTTTGCCAAATAAATTAATTGAACTTGCATCTACTTTTCATTCCTTTTATCAATCTGAAAGGATAGTGGATGAAAAAGAGAAGGAAAAAACTTTAAAAAGGCTATTTATTGTTTATTCTTTAAAAAATCTTTTAAAATTTACTCTTAATTCAATGGGAGTAAGTGCACCTTTAAAAATGTAATGGAACCGATTGTCCAGTGTATAAAGGTTACAAAAATATATGAAGGGAGATTCAAAGCCCTTGATGATGTTAATTTAGAAATTAAAAAGGGAGAATTTGTTTTTATTGTAGGTCCAACAGGAGCAGGGAAAACTACTTTATTAAGGCATATTTATATGTCTGAATTTCCTGATGATGGAGAAGTAAGGGTTCTTGAGTATTCCTCAAGGTATGTAACGAGAAAGGAGATAAACTTTTTGAGGAGAAAAATTGGGATAATTTTTCAAGACTTTAAACTTTTAAATGATAGGAATGCTCTTTTAAATGTTTCACTTGCCCTTGAAGCAATTGGAGAGAATCCTAAGAAAGCAAGAGAAAAGGCTCTTAATATTCTATATAATCTTGGTATGCTTTCAAAGGCAGAGAAAAGCATTTACGAACTTTCAGGTGGTGAGAAACAAAAAGTTGCTATAGCAAGGGCTCTTGTTAGGGAGCCTGTAATTCTCATTGCAGATGAGCCAACAGGTAATATTGACCCGAAAGCTCAGGAGGAGATAATGAGTTTACTTCAAGAAATTCATTCAAAAGGGACCACAATTTTAATGGCAACTCATAATTATTCTCTGATTGAAAGGATAAAGATTAAAAGAATTATATATATGGAATACGGAAAAATAAAAAGGGAACAAAAATGATATTTTATTTGAAATTTTATTTTTTAATTTTTTAAAATAAAATCATGTTTGATTTAACACCTCAGCAGGAATTCTTATATATAAGACTTTCAAGTTATATTTTGCTTTTAGCAGTATTTTTGTTATGGTTTTCCTTTCTCTTAACCGGGATAATAGCAAGGAGATTTGAAAAGGTTTTAAGGCTAAAAACTGGATGGTTTTTTATAATGATTGCTCCGACAGGACTATTTCTTTATGGAATATTTTTCCTTTATTCTGCTTTTCAGGGTAAGGTAAAAATGAGTCCTGAAATGACTTTAATTTCTTACGCACTTTTTTTTATTGGGGGACTTTTAACCTTTATAAGTTTCAGGAGTTTTTTGAATGTGGTAAAGGGAGGGTTTAAAAGATGAAATTTGATTTAAGGGCTGAACTTTTATTTTTTGCAGGAACAATTTTATTTATGTTTTCTCTTTTTTATTTTTCAGGAATTCTTTCCA
>JBDRZP010000033.1 GCA_039804025.1 candidate division WOR-3 bacterium | reverse complement strand
ATTTTATGGTAGCCGCACCCTTTAGGGTGCGAAATATTTTGCTTTAAGATTAAAATATGAAAAAGAAAAAAGTTTAAAAAATAATGATAGAGAGGAAAAATTGAGGGAAATTAATTATCAAATTTTTTGAAAAATAGGCAACAAGGCAACAAAGGATAATTTTGGAGTTAAGAAGAATTGCGGTTTATTTATGGAAAAAGAAATTTAGGTAATCGTAAAAGGAAAATAGAATCACTTATTCCTAAATCAAGAACACCTATAAGGAGAAGACAAAAACTCTTTATCCTGAAATAGTTGAATTTATAAAAAGGAAAAAGTGGGAAGTGTCCCAGAATGAGGCAGGATACTCTGAAAGTGCTTCTTGATAAATTTTGTGAGGAAAGAAAGATAAAATCTCTTTCTGCATCTACTATTAAAATACCAAATCCAAAAGCAAAAATATCTTTTTATGCAAAAACGGGTAAAGCAAAGGTATATTTTCTGTGCAGTTCTCTTAAATACGAAGTTTGGTTTTGCTTATACTTACAAATCTTTAACGAGTGAAAATGCAAAAGATTTTATAAAGAAAATGCTTATGTTGAAAGATTTAAAGAGGAATATACAAGAACATTTTGTAGTAGGTACTCCTGAAGATCTTATTGAGCCAGAAAAATTCAATTTAAACCCCATAAATCTTTAAATAATTTTTCTCCCCTTGATTATTTTTTAAAAACATATATTAATAATCCTTATCAGTCTAAAATGTTATGGTATTCTACATTTTCTTGAAATTTTGTATTTGAAATTGTATAATATTTGTAATCATTTAAAATTTAAAAAAAAATTTAAAAAGGAGGTTAAAAAATGGAGAAAAAATTAATAATGATTGGAGATAAATTACCTGAAATAGAAGTTCAAACAACTCATGGTAAAATAAATTTACCAAAAGATTATAAAGGAAAATGGTTTATCCTTTTTTCTCATCCCGCGGATTTTACACCTGTATGTACCACAGAATTCTATGCTTTTCAGAAAAGGTATAAAGAATTTAAAGAGAACAATGTGGAACTCATTGGTCTTTCCCTTGATCAGGTTTATTCCCATATAAAGTGGATTGAATGGATAAAAGAAAAACTTAATATTGAGATAGAATTTCCAATAATTGCTGATGAAAGAGGTGAAATTGCAGAATTGCTTGGTATGATACATCCCCAAAGAGGGAAAAATACAGTAAGAGGTGTTTTTATTGTTGATCCTGAGGGAATAATTAGAGCAATTTTATACTATCCTCCTGAGCTGGGAAGAAATATAGATGAGATTTTGAGAATGGTGAAAGCATTTCAAATTGCGGATTCAGAAAAAGTTGCCATGCCGGCTAATTGGCCTAACAATGAAATTATCGGAGATAAAGTAATATTGCCACCTGCTTCTGACATAAAAACAGCAGAATATAGAAAAAAGAAATACGAAAACTTTGACTGGTGGTTTTGTTATAAAGAAATAAAAGCCAAATCCTAAATTTTTAATTTTTCCATAATTTATATTTAATTCTTTAAAATAAGGGTTTAAATCCCTTTTTTATTAATTTTGAATTTTTTGTTTAAATTTTTCTAAAATAATATAATGAAAGAAAAGGATTTCAAACATGAGGAACAGGATGACTTCTTATATTTATTAAAAAAAGCAGAGTCACTTGATTCTTACAGAAGGGAAGTTTTTGAAAAATTTATAAAAAATCTTCCAGAATATTCTCCTCAGGATCTTTATAATCTTTTAGAAAAGGAAGGGTACAGGGGTCAAAAAGATGCAAGAAAGATGGTTTGTGTAGCAGTTTATAGGCATTTAAGAAGAATAAAGATGATTTATGTTCATAAAATTCCTCCTGAGAGTTTGCCAGAAAAAGTAAATTACATTTTTATGGGACCAACAGGTTGTGGAAAAACTTATATAATGGAACTTCTTTTCGGTAAAATTTTAAAAATACCCTATGTGATAATTGATATAACAAAATACAGTGAAACAGGTTATGTGGGTGAAAATGTTATAAATATTCCATACAAATTGATTGAAGCAGCAAGAGGAAACAAATATTTAGCACAGATTGGAGCAATTATTATTGATGAATTTGATAAAATAGCAGGCTCTACAAGTAATTTAAGGTTTGCAGGGGCAGGAACACAAAAGGATGTTTCAGGTTATGGAGTCCAGAGAGAACTATTAAAACTTTTAGAGCATGGAATTTCTGAATACGGTGAAGACCACTCTGTTGAAGGAAAAATAAATACAAGGGATATCTTATTTGTAGCAATTGGTGCTTTCAGTGGTTTTTCAAAAGAATTTTTGGAGAAGGATATTGGTTTTTTAAAGGAAATTGATGAAAGTGGTAATGTTATTGCCTATAAACTGAAAGGAGAAGAAGAGGATGTTTATAACTTCTTCAAATATGGTTTTTTACCTGAACTTATTGCAAGATTTCAGAGAATTATCCCTTTTGAACCTCTTGATAGAGAAACACTTAAAGAAATTTTAGATTTAAAAATAGAGAAATTAAGAAATGAATTTAAGCTTGAAGGTTTTGAACTTGTATTAAAGGAAAGATTAAAAGATTTTATTGTTGATAGAGCACTTGAAAAAGGTGTTGGAGCAAGAGGAATCGAGAGTGTTCTTTTAAAAGAACTGGAAAAAGTTGCCTTTGACATATTCGGAAAAAATAAAAAAGGTAAAGTGATAATTGATAGTGTCAAAGAAAATATAAAAACAAAAATTATATATAAAAAAGGAGAATAGTATGAAAAACATAATTATATGTCCAAAGTGCGGAACAAAAATTGATGTAAATGAAATACTTTATGAACAGATTGAGAAAGAATTAAAGGAAAAGATTGAAAGTGAATTAAAAACAAAAATGAAAATTGAAAAAGAAAAAATTGAAGAAGAAATAAAAAGAAAGCTTGAGGAAGAAAAAGCAGAATATATAAAAAAACTTGAAAAAGAATTAAGGGAGAAAACTGAAAAAATTAAGGATTATTACAGATTAGAAGCAGAACTTGAAAGATTAAAAAGAGAAAAAGAGGAATTAAAGGAAATGATTATTTTTGAAAAGGAAAAAGAATTTTCCCAGAGAATTATGGAGGAAAGAGAAAGGATAAAAAAGGAACTAAATGAAAAAATTTATTTTGAAATGAAAGAAAAGGATAAAATAATTGAGGACTTAAAGAAAAAACTTGAGGAAGCTCAGGAGAAAGCTGAAAAGGTTTCAGGTGAATTAAAGGGTGAAATACAGGAAATAGAAATTGAAAAATTTTTAAAAAATCAATACCCTTTTGATGAAGTTAGAAGAGTTAGTAAAGGGCAGTATGGGGCTGATGTGATTCAAATTGTAAGGAATGAAAAAGGTATGGAATGTGGTAAAATTTATTATGAAAGTAAAAGGACAAAAACTTTTGACAACAGATGGATAACAAAGTTAAAAGAAGATAATCTAAGCTTAAATGCAGATATTTTAGTTATAGTAACAGAAACAATGCCAAAGGAAAGTGATTCATTTTTTTATAAGGATGGAGTTTGGATTTGTAATTTCTTTGAATTAAAACCTCTCTCATATATTTTGAGACATTTTCTGATTGAAATGAATTATTTAAAAATTTCTAAAGAGAATAAAGAAACAAAGATGTCAATGCTTTATGATTATTTAACAGGAAATGAATTCAAGAATCAATTCGGAGCTTTTATAGATGGTTTTACAACACTTTATAAAAGTTATATTGAGGAAAGAAAAAAAATGCAGATTATTTGGGCAGAAAGGGAAAAACAGTTACAGAAAATTCTTGATAATCTTTTAAGATTTTATGGTTCAATAAAGGCAATAGCAGGAGAAAAAATTCCAGAAATAAAAGAACTTGAAGACAGAAAATTTTTAATGTTGGAAGAAAAATAATTCAAATTAAAGATGTATAAGGTTTTTTAAAAATTTTTTAATAATATGTTCAATCTGTCATTTCTCTGCTTTTTAATTTTAAATCTTGCCTTTTATTTTTCAATATTAAGATTTTTTTATTTTTTAAGAGAAAAATTTTCATTTATTGATAGATTAGTATGTGGTTTTGCAATCTATCTAACTTCTATTTTAGGAATTTTTGCACTTTCTGGTTTTATACACATTTACGAATTCAAAACAGTTTTAATTTTTCTTTTAATTCTATTATTGTTTTTTTCTATTTATAAATTCAGAATAAAAGAAAGCTTTACTTATACCTACCATGAAATTAAAGACCTGTTTAAAATTTTAGTTCTTTTTTTAAAAAAAGACCGTTTATTTTTAATACTTTTTTTAATAATTTTTTTTGAATTTATTCTTCTTTTAAGATTTACCCTTTTGTATCCTCCACAGGGTTGGGATAGTTATGTATACCATTTACCTATAGTTTCAAGAATTATTTTAGAAAAAGGGGTTCTTCCAATTAACTTTCTGAATTTACATCCTCATATGTATTTTCCGAAAAATGTTGAAGTTTTATTTTCTTATTATTATCTATTTACAAATACAGATAAAGGTTTGCTTGTAATTCATTTTCCCTTTTTAATTTTTGGTGTTCTATCAGTTTATTCAGTTTTAAGAAAATTAAACATCCCAAGGGAAAAATCCATTTACATAATTTCTGTCTTAAGTATACCTATCATTCCAAATCAGGCAGGGTGTGCTTACATAGATATTGAATGTGGTTCAATTTTTCTAATTTTTTTAAATCTTTTATTATTAAAATTTCCTTATAACATATTCTTTCCAGCAATATCTCTCTCAATAGGTGTTGGTTCAAAATTAAGTTTTCTTCCTATTTTCGGTTTATTTTTGATATATGGGATAGTGGTGTTAATTTTAAAGAGAAGAAAATTTTTACTTTTAATTATGTTGTTTTTATGCCTTATTACATCTTTTTATCATTATCTTTATAATTTTTATCTCACAGGAAATCCCCTTTATCCATATTCAATAAAAATTTCAAGAAGGGAATTATTTAAAGGAGACATAGATGTACCCAAACAGGTTGATTATTTCCCTACCTTCACATATGACCCCTTCATTATTTTTAAATGTTTGTTAGAGTTCAGTGATGAGAAGAACAAACATTACATATACGACAATCGTATGGGTGGATTTGGTCACTTATTTATTTCTTTGGGATTAATTCCCTTTTTTCTTTTTATTTTTTTATCTATAAAAAACAAAGAAAAAAAATTTTTAAAAGTTCTTTTTTTCACATTTTTATTTTATTTAACTGGTCCTTATAGGTGGTGGCCAAGATTTCATATTTATTTACCTTTTGTTGCTTTTATAGGAACATTATATGTATGGGAAAGGTATAAACAAGAAAATATAAAAAAACTTATCACTCTTTTTACCTTTTTTTCTTTTATTGAAGGGATCCATGAAAGAATTATTCTTACTCCTTTTTCCTCCCTTTTTTCTTATGATAATAATTCTTTTGATATTATTTATATCCCCCCAGAAATAAAAACAGGTTATTCTAACCTGTATTTCTATATACAAAAATATGACAAAATAGGAATATGGAACCTTTCATCTACTCCTAATATATTGCTTGGTTTAATTTTGAGAAATAATTTTTTAATTTATTTAGATAAAGTTGAAAAAGAAGAAGATTTGAAATATTATCATAAAGTTATAACTTCCCCTGGTATAAGAATTGAAGATTTTAAAAAAGTTTATGAGGATAAAAATATTTGTTTATGGGAAAAATAAATTTCATTAAAAAGAATTTTATAACATTAATTTCAGGTTTAGTGTTTATCATACATTTTTTATTTTCTCCTTACCCCATTAACTCTACGATGAAGTTTAGGGAAAGTTTTCTTTATTTTTTTGTATCTTTAAAGGTTAAAAAATATAATGTTAAAAAAGATAATAGTGGAAAAATTTATAGAATAATTTCATCTGGGTCTAATTCAATAAGACTTAAATACTCTTTATTTATTTTTGCATTTGAAAAATATAAATTTATAGGAGGAGAAAGGGGGATGTATGTTGTAAAGATTCCTTTACGAGATTATAAAGATATGGATATAAAGTGTTTTGATGTTTCGGGTAAAAAAGAAAATGCTGACAGTTTATTTAATTATTTGACAAATATAAAAGAAGATGCACTTTTATTTTTTGGTATAAGGGATGAAGCTACCTCAAACTGGAATGAAAGACTTGATAATTTATTCAAAAAAATGGGGTCAAGATTTTCTTTAACAGGTAAATACAGGTATAGTTATATTTTTGTTGTAAAGAAAAAAGGTTCTGAATTTTTCCCTGTTTTTGAGGAACTTTCGCCTGATAGAATAATATTTGCTAAAATAAAATTGAACAATTAATTAAAAATGAAAAATTTTTATTAAAATTTAGGTAAATGATTCTTTAAAAATTTACTATTGATTTCTTCCAATAGAGATTTTACAACATCATAGCTTGCTGTTTTGGTTATTTTTACCGGTGTTTTTTTCCTTGGTATGGATATATTAATATTCCATCTTTTGTTTTTCTCAATAAACTCTTTGATTTCTTTTACATTAATAGTCAAAGCATCACTTGTATGTTTTGTTTTTAAATTCATTTCAGGATCTAAATAACATATTCCTAATTCACTTATGAAAAATAATGTAGGTTCTTCCCATTTAACTTTTTCTTCACCCAATATATTTATAAGTCTTATATCCCCTGAAGAAGTAAAACTACTTTTTAAGGAAAATGATAATCCATCAATATTAATATCATACCTTGTTTCTCTTAACAGCTCAGTTTTAAAACCTAAAGAATTTAATAAGGCACAAAATAAAATCTCTAATGCGCCACCTACTACAAACCTATTTTCCCAATTTGCTGTATCATATTCATAGAGTAATTTTTATAAAGCTCTTTCAAATTCTTTTAACTTTTCTTTTGAATCTGGGCTTTCTATCCTTTTCTTTATTTCTTGAAATTTTTTTCTTGTTTTCTCAAAATAAACTGGTTTGAGCATTTAATAATCTTTGTTTGGCGAGATTATAATACTCTCTCACTATTTCAAATCCTAAATAATGTCTTTTTAAAATTTTTGCTGCCACGAGAACTGTTCCGGAACCAAAAAATGGATCAAAAACGATATCTCCCTCGTCGCTACTGAAAAGTATAATTTTTTTAACAAGCTCTAAGGGCAACTTTGTTGGTGTTTTAATTTTTCCTGTCCAGTATTCTCTATTTATTATCCATACATCTTCAGGATAATGCTCAATTTTATTAAACTTATACTTGTTTTCATCTTTAACTACAAATAATATATGATAATGACTTGTAACATATTTTCTTTTAGTAAATACACCAAATTGATATTTCCAAATCAAATGATTTATTGTTATAAATCCCACTTCATCAATTGCATTCAGAATATCCTTTAAGTTTGTCCAGCCAGAAAATACGTACATACTGCCGGAGGGTTTTAAAATTCTATAACATTCTCTCATCCAATTAAGAGTGAATTTATAATATTTTTCTTTTGGTATTTCAACATATCCCTCAAGGACCCTTTTTTGTGTTCTATTATAGTTATTCTTTTTTGCTTTGAAATCAATTGCAAAAGGTGGATCAGTAATTATTAAATCTATTACCTCATCAGGTATTTCCTTTATAAGTTCAAGAGCATCTCCACAATATATTTCATCTAATTGAAATTTACCTATACTCCCAATTTTTTTATTTTCTTCTTTTATCTTTTGCATAGTTCGTCATTTATGATCATAAGCCAAAAGGTGAAAAAAAATCAAATATTTTTTATATTTCAAAATTTTAAAAATTCAGTCCTAATCCAATGGTTAAACTTAAAGGAACAAAATAGAACCTGTCTTTATTTTTTTTAACATTTATCAAATTAATAGAAAAAGGAATCCACGAGAAACGGAAAAATAACCCAACATTTTTCGGCTGGTATCTACTTCCAAAACCGGGTGTCAAAAGCAAGCAATTCATTTCTTCTTTAAATAAGAGATCATAAATATTTATGTAACTTAAAAAAAGGCTAAATTCGCAGGAAAAGAATTTCTCTTTATTTGTGATATAATGAATTGAAAATCGACCCCAATATCCATATAGCCAGAATGCCCAGATAGGAAAATAACCAATTCCCAATGCAAGATTTGGAAAGATTCGCGAATCAAAATTTAAAGAGGTAATTACTAAATCCGATAATTTTACAATTTCTAAATATACAGAAAGGGGAATAATATTTTTGTCAACCTTTTTATTATCTTTAACATCATCTGCAAATCCGATTTTAAGGAACACGAATAAAATAAACAACCACTTTAGGTTTTTTATTTTCATAATTTTTACTTTATTTTATCTCCTCCTCTATTATTTCCTTAACTTTTTCATAAGAAGGGACTCCCTGAATTTTCAATTTTCCATTTACAAGAAGGGCAGGAGTTGTAAAGGTATATTTTGCAATTTCTTTTGGATCTTTTATATGTTCTATCTTTGCTTCCAAACCAAGTTCTTCAACTGCTCTTTTTGCAAGTCTTTCAAGGGTTTGGCATTTAGGACAACCTGATCCTAAAATTTTTATCTCCATAATAAACCTCCTTTTAAAATATAAAATTCCCTATAAACCATCCTGAAAATGTCCCAAATATAATTATTAAAATTGCATATGTTATCGCCTTTTTTAATCCAAAAATCCTTGAAATTGCTAAAAAATTTGGTAATGAAGCACCAGGTCCTGTTAAAAGAAGGGCAAGGGCTGGTCCTTTACCCATACCAAACTTCATTAAAGTATGAACAAATGGGGCTTCAGTTAATGTTGCAAAATAACTCAATGCACCAATTATTGTTGCAAAAAATGATGAAAGGATTCTATTTCCACCAAGTAAAGGTTCAATCCATTCCCTTTTCAAAATTCCTCCTAATATACCAACTATGAAAACACCAAGAAGTAAAAGTGGAAATATTATTTTTACAAACCAGAGGGTCTCATTAAGCCATTTTAAAATTTCCTCTTTTGTCTTGAAAATGAAAGCATATAAAAATGTTATTCCTGAAAATATTAAAAATACAATAACCTTTTTAAAATAAGGACCCTTTGGAACAAGATAATTTGGAGCAAGAAGTGTAATTACTAAAAGTATCAAAAGTATAAAATCTTTCTTTTTTATTATTGAAACTTTTTCATTTTCAGTGTCTATAATAGCAAATTCTTTAACCCTTTCCTTTTCTTCCTTTATAAAAATCCATGTCATAAGTAGTCCAATTAAAAAACTCATAAAAAATGCAACAATTATCCTTGAAAGAGCCATATCGTATCCGATTATTGCACCTGTATATATTAAAGCAAGTATATTTGAAGCAGGAGCAACCCATAAAAATATAAAAGCAGGTCCTATTCCTCCGCCTCTGAAATATATACCTGCTGCAATTGGAATTACTGTGCATGAACAGACTGCAAGGAAGATTGAAGAAATTGCTGAAAGGGGGAAAGAAATTATTTTCTTAGCACTTCCCCCAAGATATTTTAAAATAACATCCTTTGAAAGAAAGGTAACAATTGCACCTGCAAGTAAAAATGCAGGGATAAGACAGGTTAGAACATGAAGTGCTATATATTCTTTCAAAGCCAGAAGACCTGAAAGTATTAGATTCCATAAAAATTTCATTTATCCTCCTTTTTGTTTCATTTTTTAAACTGAAGAATTAACTTTTTTATTTCTTCTTTTTTTAAAACTTTCCCGCTTGAAACAATCTTTTTATTTATTATAAGGGCAGGAGTAACCATAACACCATATTTTGAAAATTCTCTTATATCAGTAACATATTCTAAATTTACACTCATTCCAAGCTCTGTTAAAGCATTCTTTGTTTCCTCTAATAAAGCTTTGCATCTTGGGCATCCTGCACCAATCACTTTAATCTCCATAAAAGGACTTTCCTCATCCTCTATTTTCTCCCCGAGATATCTTCTAAATTCTTTCCATAGAGATTCTTCAAAGTCCTTTTCTGCCTCTGAAGGGATATAATTCTCACTTTTAACCCTTTTTAGAATCTCCTTTTTCTTTTCTTCCTCAGAAATATTCATACCCTTTACAATTTCAAAAATCTCTTTAAGCCCTTTAATTCCTACCTCAATTCCTTTAACTTTAATTTTTTCAATCATTTTTATCTTCTCCCTTAAATTTTCTTTTAATATAGTCTATAATCTCTTCAGCTAGTTTTAAAGCATTATTTGCAGCATCCATTGTATAAACCCTTGCAGGTATGCTATCAGGTAAACTATTTGGATATCTTGTAGGAACATAATAACCATCAAGGATAGCCCATTTTTTTATTTTATTTAAAAAATTTTTATCATATTTGGATGCGAAAGTACATAACCTTTCTATTGAATGGCCTATCACAATTTCTTCCCCTTTTGCATAGAGAAAACCTTTTAATGCCTTCTCACCTGCCTGCTGTGCAAGAAAACATGAGAGATAATATCCTCCTTCTTTTGCAATTCTTTTTGCCCATTTTAAATCTATGATTGCCTGTTCAAGCCATCTCTTACCTTCTTCTATTTTTTCTTTTCTCATAAAGGATTTTCCCTTCCTTTAAAATTTTTTTAAAAAAATTTCTCTCTTTTAACTTTTCAATTTCAGAAGGAGTATAACAAAGAATATCCGCATCAACAGGTAAATGGAGTAAAGAATAAATTTCTTTAATTCTCTCAATAAACGGTTTATCTGTTTCCATTATTATGAGTAAATCCAGATCAGTAAATAAATCCTTTCTTTTAAAATAAGAGCCAAAAACAATTATTTTTTCAACTTTATCTTTTAATCTCTCTTTAACTATTTTTAATGACTTTTCTAAAAGATTAACATACTCTTTCCTCTTTTTCTCAATACTTTCATAATTCATATTTAAATTTTAATTTCCAGAAATAGCACAATTCAAACAGTATCAATTTATTAAATAAAATAATTCGGCGATTGTTTTTATGTTAAAAGGGATATTACACTCATTAAATTAAAATATACCTTATACCTGCAAATATTGATAGACTTGATTTTTTATTCATGAAATAATACAAAATTCCAATTTCAGAAGAAATTTTATTTGAGAAAATATATTTATAATCAAATACTATTAAAGGTATATTGTTTGAACGGTCATAGATTATTAAAAAATAAGGTATTTCAAAAATTTTCTCAGGAAATTTTAATTCAAAAGAGAAAATATTTTTTGAAAAAAGAGAAAAACCTGGTAAATTTAAAATCTCTCCTTTATTAGAATAATAAAAATTAAAATCAAAAATAATACTTTTTATTCTTTTTTCAAGTAAAGCATTCAATTTAAAATTATCTTCTTCTTTTAAAAAATTTATTTTAAATGTATAGATTGAAAAATAACCTGTAAAAAAACCTATCCCGATTTTTTCCTTCAAATGAAAATAAAGACCATTTGTGAATCTTCCAGAATTATTTTCTAATTGAAAAAAATAATTTATCTTCTTGAAAGTTTTATTTTCATACAAAAAAATCGTTGGTGATAGAATATGGTTATATCTAAAAAATAAACCGTTATCACCTTCATAAATTGTTGATATTGTTTCAAAGTTTAACCCTTTATAAAAGGGATTGAAAATTCCTAAAAAGCCAGGAATAAAAACTATTCTACCTATTTTAGATTCAACTCTTTCTTTATAAAATTTTAAATAGATTTGATAAAGTTTCCATTTAAATTCTTCATATTTTTTGATTCTTAAATAATAAAAACCACCGTTAAAATAGAATCTGAAGTCGTCTATTCTTTCCGAGAAAATAAAGTCTGGTTTAATCAAAGCATAATAATCCTTAGAGTTAATGTTATATATAGAAAATAAATCTAAATTTATTTTTGGTGATAAGGAAAATAAAAGCAGGAGAATTTTCACTTTCTTAAATGTTCAAGTTTGAAAATCTCATCCTTTAAATTTATATCAATTTCAATTTTCTCAAGAATTACCCTTGTGTAAGAATTTTTTAATCTCAAATCCCTCATTATATAAGATACAGGATAAAACTTTTCTTTAATTTTTTTATAATCAAGAATTTCAATTTCTTTTATTTTCCTCCCATTTTTTGTAAATAATTCCTCTTTCTTTACGAGAATATTTTTCTTTTCAATAAATAAATTTATAGAATAATAAGGAGCCCTTTTTGTTGTATCAACAATTTCCATAAAATAAAGAGAATCTCCATTTATAACAGTATCTTTAAAATTTAAAGTCTTATAATATCTCAATGGGTCTTCCTGCATTAAATCCTCATAGGATAAATCTGTCCCCATAAAAGATTCTTTTAACATATCCCCTGAAATCCTCACAACATCATCTATATCAGGAATGTATATGTATAAATCATTTTTTATCTTAAGGTATTTAACATCTTTATCTTCAGGATTTTTAAATACTATGTAAAAATCAGAACCTTTGCTAAATCCTTCAAACTCTTTAAATAAAATTCTCTTCCCTTTAACTATTTCAATTTTTGCATAAAATTTTGAACTTTCAATTTTTCTATCTTCCCTCAATTTATTCAAAATATCATCTGCATTTATTGAAAAAAATATCAGGATTAAAAATTTCATTTTTTCCTCCTTATACTTGTCTTAAGGTTTCCTGTGGTGAAAGTTTTTTTGCATAAAGGGCTGGAATTGTGCTAACAATAGCACAGATAATTATTATTAAAAAAATTGCAAAAATTACAATATGAAAATTTGCTTCAAATTTTATAACATAAGGAATAGCAATATTCATACCCTTTGCAATATTCTCCACATTTATTCCCTTTAAATTTAAGAAAATATTTGTAAACCATCCTAAAATTGAACCTATAACTCCACCAAATGTTCCAAGCATAATTCCTTCCAATCCGAAAAGGGAAAAAATTTCACTATCTTTCATTCCAATTGCTTTCAATGTTCCTATTTCCCTTAATCTTTCAAAAACAGCAACTGTCATCGTATTTATTACAGTAAAAGTTGCAAGTAAAATTATCAAAAAATAGATGAAATAGTAAATATTTGTTGCAAGTTTAAAATAAAAGGAAAAGGTTCCGAGTTCCTGTATATAGTCTCTTGCAGTTATTCCATTTAATTTAAATTTTTTTATAAAATCATTAATCTTGTTCTCATTTTTTAATAAAACAACTATCTCATGAGCACCCTCTTTCATTTTAAGGAGTTTTTTCATATTTGAAATTGAAATTATTACAAGTCTTTTGTCAAATTCTGAAAATCCAGCATTTATTATACCATTTATTTTTATCTTTATTCCGTTTAAACCCCCAAGAACTGTTTTTGCAATTATTATAATAGTGTCTCCAACATTTAAATTTAAACTTCTTGATAATTCTTTACCTATTAATGCCCCTTCTTTCAACTCATATATCCCTTTAATTATTTTTTTATCAAGTTCAAGTATCTTTTTCTCTTTTTCTGAATCCATTCCAATTATTAAAACAGGTTTGTTTATATCCTTTTTAAAAATTAGCCCCTGTGATTTTAATCTTTCTGTATAAAATGATATATATTTAAATTCTTTTAATTTTTTTTCTATTTCCTCTAAATTTTCAATATATTCTTCCTGTGGAATAAAAATTTTCCTTGAAAAATATTCCTCTTTTGCTATTGTTATATGACCACTCATCCAGTTTATTATATTATTTTTCATACCTTTTAAGAAACCCGTAACATATCCATGGAGAACTACAACAACAAAGCCTGCAACAAGAAGGGAAAGAGATGTCAGTAAACTTCTTCTTGAATTCCTGAACAAATTTTTAAAAGCCATCTTTATTATGTCCATCTTAAACACTCCGCAGGGGTTAATTTACCTGCTCTTCTCGCAGGAATATAACTTGCAATTAATGTTGAAAAAGGTCCTATTATAAAAGAAATAATAATACTTGAAATATTCCATGCACTTTTTACTACACCACTAACCCTGTAGGCAAGATTTATATCTTTTGGAAGCAAAGGAGACCAATCTATTCCATGTTTTACAAAATAAAAATTAATTAAAACACCAATAATAACTCCTAAAGTTGTTCCAAAAAGACCAATCAATATCCCTTCTGTGATAAACATTCTTTTTATTTCTGAATCTTTCATTCCAAGGGATTTCAAAGTTCCTATTTCTTTTATTCTTTCAAAGACTGCGATCATAAGAGTATTTGTTGTTCCAATTATACCAAGTAGAATTATAAAAAATATAAATATCACCTGAAACACTTTCTTTGTTTTACTAATTTCTAAATAATCTTTACCCTCCTCCTGCCATGTTGTTATTTTTAGTTCTTTAAAATCTTTAATCAATTTATTCTTGTATTCAAAAGACTTTTTATAATCATCAACAACAACAGAAATTTCACTAATTTCTCCTTCAAAATTTCCTATGTTATTCAAACTATCAATATCCACAATAACATAAAGATTGTTTAAAAAATAACTGGGAGTTGATAATATTCCTCTTATTTCCATTTCCTTTGAAAAAAAAACTCCCTCTTTTGTTCTGAAATTTAAAAATATATAATCACCCTCTTTAACCCCAAATTTTTCTGCTATTACTTCTCCTATAAGAATTCCATTTTTAGTATTTAATTTTGCATATTTATTTATTTTATAAACAAGAGTATCTTGCTCCCAGTTAACTCCTATAATCGTAACGGGATACTCATCTATCCCGTTATCAAGAAATCCATAAATTTTTAATCTCTTTGTAAAATCTTTAATAAAATGATAATTTTTAATCTTTTCAATTATAAAATCAGAGTTTTTTATCCTTTCTTTAAGTGTTTCCTCGTTGAAATCTTTATGGGTAATTTTGAGATGGGCAGTTTCAAGTTCTATAAAGTTTTTTGTTGATTCAAATTCAAATCCATCAAGAAGTCCTGAAATGAATACATAATATAAAATCGCAACTGAAAGAATTGAAAGTGTTAAAAAAGTTCTTCTCTTATGCCTTAAAAGATTCCTAATAGCAAGTTTAAGCATTTATTCCTCTAAAAGTCCGTCTCTTAATTTAATTATTCTATCAGCATACTGCATTATTAAAGGGTCATGGGTTGAAAATATAAATGTTACATTTTTTTCTTTGTTAAGTTTTCTCATAAGTTCAACTATGTTTGAGCCTGTTTTTGAATCAAGGTTTGCTGTCGGTTCATCAGCAAGAACAAACTCAGGTTCTTTCACAAGTGCTCTTGCAATTGATACTCTCTGCTGTTCACCACCTGATAATTCAAGAGGTTTTACATTTCTTTTTTCTTTAAGTCCCACTGCTTCAAGGATTTCCATTATTTTTTTCTCTTTTTCATTTCTTTTAAGATTTTTATATTTAAGGTTCAGGGCAATTTCAATGTTTTCATAGACTGTGAGGACAGGTATAAGATTGAAAGTCTGAAATATAAATCCAAAATAATTTCTTCTTAAAAAGGCAAGTTCATCAGGTTTTTTATTTGAAAGGGATTCATTTTTAAATATCACCTCTCCCTTTGTGGGAATATCTATTATAATATACTCGGAAGAAAGTCAAGCAAAATTGATTTTAAAAATTTAAATTCAGGAATTTATATAATAGAATTTAATTCAAAAAACTTTAACACTTTTAAAAAGATTATTTATCTTAAATAATAACTTTTATAAATTGCGGTGGCAGATATTCACAGAAATAAATATCGCCTGATTTAAAAAATTTTATTCCTTTATTATAAGCTTCTTTTGAAAGAATTAAAAGGATAACCGGGTTTTTATCATGTCTTTTACCAACCCTTAATGCTTCCTCTTTATTTACTGATAAATGAACATATTTCCTATTCATCGGCTTTAACCCTTCTTTTAAGATTTTCTCTAAATTTGCTCTTTTTGTTCCATGATATAAAAATTCTGGTGGCTCAATTTCTTCATATTCTATTTTTATGAAACTGTGACCATACAAAGCCCTTATTTTATTTTCTTTTATTTCAAACCTTTTCTTTCCCCCTCTTTTTAAAAGTTCAAAAATATCATTTTTATTAATTTTTGCCTTTTCACATAACTCATCAATGAGAGCATAACCATCTTTATCTAAATTTATACCGAATTTTAAAGGATCGTGTCTTAAAATATATGAGAGTTTTTTACTTAATTTTATTAACCTATCTCGCAAACTTCCGGTGTTATAAAAAGTTTTATATAAAAATTTTTTTCTTCTCTTAAAAGAATTAAACAGGATGAATATCTGAATTTTACAATTTCTCTATTTTCATCATTTATTAAAAGAAAGGAGGTTAATTTTGAAAGATGGGGAAGATGCCCGATAAGCATAATTTTTTCTTTTTCAATTTTTAATCTTTCTCCCCAGAATTTTGGATCATCTAAAGGGGAAAGATTTTCACCTTGAATAATTCTTTTTTCTGGATTTAAAATTTTTGAAAATATTTCTGCTGTTTCTCTTGCTCTTACCTTTCCACTGTGTATTATTATATCAGGCTTTAAATTAATTTTTAAAAGAAAATTTGCAACTTTTTCACTTTCTTTTTTTCCTCTCTCTGTTAAATGCCTTTCAGGATCTTCTATTTCAGATTTTGCTTCACCATGCTGAACTAAAAAGAAAATATTTTCCACTTTTTAATCAACTGCTATACAGGTAACCGTTCTTTGAACTCCTTTTATTTTTTGAATTTCATTAACTATAAGGGAGCCAAGGGATTTTAAATCATCAGCAGAAACATAAAGAATTAAATCGTGTAAACCTGTTACAAGATGTGCTTCATGAACACCTTGTATCTTTTTAACTTTTTCAAGAACTTCCATATGTTTACTTGCTTCAACATTTACAAGAACAAATGCCTTTACCATATTTTTACCTCCTTTTTAATTTTTATTATAAAAAAAACAAATCTTAATATCCAAAATAAAAATTTTTTTTTATTAAATAAGTCCTTTTCTTTTTAGTTCTTCTAATTTTTTCTCTAAAAGTTCCTTAGTTTTCATAAATCTTTCTCTTATTATTTTAATATAAGACCGTTAGTAACTTCATATAACTCACCGTTTCCTCTTAATTTTAGATTTTTAATTTC
This sequence comes from candidate division WOR-3 bacterium, assembly GCA_039804025.1. Classification (NCBI taxonomy): domain Bacteria; kingdom Pseudomonadati; phylum Caldifarciminota; species Caldifarciminota bacterium. The sequence continues at coordinate 370 of JBDRZP010000033.1, read as the reverse complement.
ATCCTGAATTTCAATTTTTTTATTTTTTTCTTTCAATTATTTCTTTTAAAACTATTTCAAAATTCTTTTTTTATCATTCCATAGCATGAGAGTTGAAGTTTTGTTCTTTCCCTTTTAAATATGCTATATTTTCCTTCATATTTTAATTAAAAGAGAAACAACAATCGGACCACTTAAAAGTCGAGAATCTAAAAAATAACCCTCCATTCTACTCTTTTCTATTTGTTTTTTATTTAAAATTTTTAAGTATAAACAATTGTAATAATGAAATTTAAGAAATGAACTTGATATCCTTATTTTTAAATCTAAATTTTTAATTAAAAAAGGAACACTTACTCCACTTACAAAAACTGCATAAAAATGATGAATA